>JASIJX010000636.1 GCA_030049955.1 Acidobacteriaceae bacterium | reverse complement strand
ATGGGTGTCACTCGTTCGATTGCACTCGACTTTGCGCGCGAGCATATCCGCGCGAATTGTGTGTGTCCCGGGTCGATTGACACTCCTCTGCTGCGCTGGGTAGCCGGCAGCACGCCTTCTCCCGAATCGACTACTGCAACCTTTCGTCAAATGCACGCACTGGGCAGGATTGGACAGCCGGAGGAAGTTGCCAGGGCGATCGCCTTTCTCGCAAGCGATTGGGCGTCTTTTATTACTGGAACTTCGCTTGTTGTTGACGGTGGTCTGCTGGTTCCAGCTGGCGGCATGAGCTCTCAGGAGTCTTGTGCGGAAATTCCTAGTGCATAGAAGGCCCGATCACGCCTAAGAATCGCTACACGGTTACAATCGCTTTGAGTTTGGACAGCGGCGTAGACCAAAGTACATGGTCCACGCCCGAGGTTCGTTTGCCCTTGTTTTCTGTCACTCGTTTCACGGCCAGGGCCTTGCCGCTAAACGAGCAGGTAAGCAGCCGTTGCAAGGCTTTGACCTTGCCCCAGCGTCTTTCCCGCGATGCCTTGACGATACGCGCCTGCAGCCGAGCTACCTGCCGTTCACATCGTTTCCAGGCGATCTGGTCCCAGTGGGTTACGGCGGCTGAGGATGCACACGCGTTGTCCGCGTTCATTTGCGATTTCCTCATATGATGGTTCTGCCTGCTTTCTCGTCCTTCATGACCTGCTGGAAGTCTGCCTGCTTATCGCAGAGAAGTTGCCGCTTCCTATCCGCCCCATTACAGAACGGCCTTTGCTTTTTCCAGCATCCTCTCCCCGCAAACCTGTCGGCGACTCTTGCGAGGCGCTTTCCCCAATTCTCGGGAGGCCAGCGGGGTTCCCATGTCTTGATTTAACGACAGGACTGATTTAGCCTCCGCCTTCACACCGGCAGTCCGAATGTCCGTGTGACCTATCAGGGTTATTAGGTCAGCCGACTGCTTTACCGTTTCGGCCTCAGCCTGTCAGCGTCTTTGGCTGGTCCATGCTAACGATGCCTGCGGCGGTTCACATATGTTGGGCGTGTCGTCCAGTCTAACCCTCTGACCACTTTGACGCTGGCAGTCAAGGAGATTCCCTCGCGGCAATCTCCACCGCTTGCGCGGAGGATATTGTCTCGACAGCTTCCGACCCGATCGTTACCAATCACGCCGGTGCCGATAGACTACTGCGGACGGACCCGCAGGTTCGGTGCTTCGGTTCATGATGTGTCCATGTTGAACAATCGTTGAATCAGCTTCATGTCACACGCCGCGCCGCATGTCGGTCACGCCTCCAGCAATCCATATCTTCGTCCCAGCCGGAAGCCCGATCACTTGCCCAGGCTCTCCAGGATGGAACGCAGCAATTTGGGATCAGCACCGCTCTCCACGCTGATCATCGCCCGGCCAGGTAACTCGATGTGGATCGCGCCGTTGGTCGCTGATGGTTCCTCTTCCAACCTGTTCGACGCCTCACTGGAAAGATCACTTGCTCCTGAGACCGAAACAGGAAGCAGAGCGCAGGGTTCGACCAGTTCTCCCCGCTCGAAGGCGCGGCGCCACTTGAACACTTGGTTAGCGTTTACGCCGTGTGCCCGCGCCACCTCGGCTACGCTCGCGCCTGGCTCCAGAGTCAACTGCACAATCTGACGCTTCTCTGAAACCGACCGCCATCTTCGAACACGCCGAACGGAAACAACTTCTTCTGCCTGCGCCATGAAGTGATCTTCAGACCCAACACGCGATCAGAACTAGAGGGGAATCCGCCTACGCTTACGGTCAATCGGAACTCCAGATCAACCCTTTAGGCGCGGCCTATATGCCCCATATTGAGAGGTTATATGCAAAACAGATAATTCGAAGTGTTTCACGCAGCGAGATTGATCGCCAATATCTCCATTTTTTTCTTCTCTTCCGTTATTTGGCCAGCATAGATTAGCCCGCTGTGAAGTTCGCTAGAGTGTGCTGTGCAGCGAACTGCTGACGCTTGCGGAGGGACGGGTAAAATAGGCTCGTCACCCGCTCTGGAAAGCACCTGATACTCCACGGCAGACAATTTCGCCTCGCCGAGGCCAACTTGGCTTAGTCCGCAGCGCAGGCAAAACTACCCGGCTGACCGCCGACGCCCATCGGGCAAAGCGCACCAGTCATACTTCGGCCATTTCTCGGTCCGCAAACTTTGCGACGACAATTCATGCCAGAGCAACTGCATCAGAACCGGAACGCGATGTTACCTTGACAGAAACGGATCCGCACATCTCCTTCACCACCCCAATGCTCTCAACTCCAGGCATCGCCACGGATCGCACCAGCGCTAACCCATGCATCATTGGAGTAGATTTGGTCTACGTTTTCCGAGGTAACAAGCTCATGCTGTGTGAACGTTGCTGGAGCTACTGGCTTACTATTTAGAATGTCGATAGCGAGCTTTATAAGACGTTCTCCATATCGTTCCGGAAAATATGCAACTGAGCACACAAGACTTGTAGGGCTCTTCCTGAGTTCTTGCCTCGCTTCCACACATGCATCCTGGCCACAGATTGCGCATTCATTTTCCATTCCGCATTCGCGGAATGCCTGCAGTGCGGCAAGAGCAGATACATCATTTACGCCACCGACGAGAACCCTGCGCAACTTTCTCCGCCGCAACTGCTTTCTCATCACATCCAAGGTCTTGTCGAATTGACCTCGAGTGTCAAGGTAAGTACATTGAACGCTTCTCAGCCGCGGGAGGCTTTCCAGAATTCCATCATACATCCCAGTCAAACGCGCTTTGAGGCTCGGGCCTCCCACTTCCGCCCCGATCAGAAACATTTCCTTTACGCCGCCAGACCACCGCTTTAAAGCCCATTTGCCTAAGTATTTACCCGCCATTCGCCCGGCCTTATAGTTGTCCGCGCCGAAATAGAATGCTCCAGGGTGTGGCTGATCGAGCGCGACGAAGGGTATCTGTGCGTCTGAAAACTTTGCAGCGATCTGCCCGGCGATTCTAAAATCGAGTT
Organism: Acidobacteriaceae bacterium; assembly: GCA_030049955.1. The sequence continues at coordinate 6,702 of JASIJX010000636.1, read as the reverse complement.
GCGAATCGATTACCAGGTCCACCCTCTCTTCGATGAAGCGGTCAGCGTTGAGTAGAGCTGCTTTTGCACTGAACTTGTTATTAAAAATTAAAAGATCGACGTTTGCGGCACTCGCTGATGCAGCTAAGCTATCTGTGACAGTGGCGGTAAAGGCGACTACGTCACTCTGAGCGGCATATCCAATCCGATACCGTTTGCTCAGAGCCATGTCAATTCGCAATCGGTATCCTTGACTCCCAACACGCTCAAGTAGTCCAGCTTCGACAAGCGTCTCAGAAAGTCGAAAAGCCGTCGCTTTGTTCAATGAGGATCGCTTCGCGATGGTGCGCAGTTCGAGAATCTCTGAGGTTGACGAAAACGATTTGAGGAGCGTAGCCGCTCGGATAACCGACTTAACCGTATACGGCCGCCGCGCGTTTCCGTTCTTGCTCGATAGACCGGCATTGTTGTATTTCATAGTGCGATACAGGTTACCAGTCGGGCAAGGCGACTGTAAAGCGGCGTGAAGCGTTTCTCTATGCGCACGGAACGCCTCGATACGATTCGTTTCTTCCAAGCCTTGCTCCCGCCGACCATTTTGCAATGCGAAACATCCGGAACAGGCCGCGTTTGTCCTCGCTCTCGAGCGGCACCGGCGATAATCTTGCCTCCGGTGGCTGCGGACTTACGACCTCAGACGCCGGAAAGTGTGATCGATGTGGATAACGACAGGAGCGGCGCACGTGCTCTTCGGAAGCACGTATAGGTAATTGTTCAAACACCCTGATACGCCTGTCGTGGCGTTCTGGATGAATCGCACAAACATTTGGATCATAGGACATTAGATGTCACGCACCCACATAGTGAACATTCGCTCAACGCCGGTGACCGTGCCACTTGAGGCACCGTTGATCCATGCTGTCGGCGCCCACTGGGGACGATTTGTTCGGACAATTGTCGAGGTAGAAACCAATGATGGTTATGTAGGCCTTGGCGAGATGGGAGGAGCAGGAGAGGCCGCCGACTCTGCGTTTCTCCAGCTACTGGGGTATCTTCGGGGACATGATGTTTTTGACCTGGAATCACTTCGGCTGAAAATCTGTAACCCCACTGCCAGCCTATATAACAATCGCATCCAATTGCATGCTGCCCTTGAATTTGCGTGTCTCGATATCATTGGTCAAAAGCTGGACATTCCTGTTTACGATTTCCTGGGCGGGAAGCTTCACGATTCCGTTCCCTTTGCAAGCTATCTGTTCTTCCGTGATGACCACCCGAAAACAGGCCGCGGCGAGGTGCGAACCCCCGAACAACTGGTCGCCTATACCAAAAACCTGAAAGACAAGTATGGATTTAATGTCCACAAGCTCAAGGGTGGGGTTTATCCGCCGAGCCATGAACTCAGTTGCTATCGCTCTCTAGCTGAGGCGTTTCCAGATGACAAGTGCCGATTCGATCCAAACTGCGCTCTCAGCCTTCCAGAGGCCTTGGCGTTCGGCCGGGAAATCGCCGACCTACGCAATGATTATTTCGAGGATCCAACCTGGGGCGTTGAAGGTCTGGCTCAGCTTAGGCATTTTGTTTCCCTCCCCATTGCGACGAACACCTTTGTAGTCAACTTTGAGCAACTGGCCGCCAATGTGCGCCACCGTGCGGTCGACGTGATATTACTTGATACCACATTCTGGGGAGGTATTCGGCCGTGTGTAAAAGCTGCGGCAATCTGCGAGACCTTCGGACTCGCCGTGGCCGTCCATTCTTCAGGGGAACTAGGCATCCAGTTGGCGACGATGTTGCACCTGGGGGCCGTGATTCCCAACTTGTCCTACGCGGCTGACGCGCACTACCACCACTTGGTCGACGACGTCATAGTGGGAGGTAAGATGACATACTGCGATGGGAAAATCAGCGTCCCTGCCGCCCCAGGGCTCGGAGTGCGGCTCGATCACGAAAAGGTCCGCCAATATCATGAGTTATTTGAAGAACTCAAGGGATATCCGTACGATCGCGATCCGGGGCGGCCTGGTTGGTTTGCGGGGCTGCCGAATCGTGTCTGGAGAGACCCATCGTTGCCAGCGGTATATTCCGAAGCAGAAGCACGAGTTATGGGGTAAGAGAGACGATTTCTCATGAGGATAGACGATATGACGGAGATTCGACCGCCACATGATCACTGAGATTTCATGCATTGCAGCTGTGGATGATCGTTGCGGGGAAGGCGTGGTGTGGAATGAAACCGAGTCTGCGGTCTATTGGACCGACATTAACCGCTTCCTAATTCACCGTCTAGACGTCGCAAGTGGTGCCACACATGAGTGGCATTTTGACGAGCCCGTTGTCGCCCTCTCGCTCACGACGCGTGCTGAGACACTGCTTGTCGCACTTGGTTCACGTCTGCTGCTGTGGCGGCCTCGCACAGACACTCGCTTCGATCACGGTTTCGTTCTTGATGGTTGGCCGAAAGTCCGTCTCAATGACGGCCGCACTGACCCGCGCGGAGACTTCTGGATTGGGTCCATGCGCAACAATGTCAACAAGGACGGAAGCGTTGGCCCCGCCGGCGGGGCGGACGGCAGGCTTTATAAGGTTGCGGCTAGCGGCGATATATCCGTGTGGCGTGAGAGGATAGGCATCTCAAATACATTATGTTGGAGCCCTGACCGCACAAGATTCTACTTCGGCGACAGTCTGGCCAACACCATCTATAGTTACGACTTTGATTTCGCAAATGGCACAATTACGAATGAGCAGGCGTTTTTCACCGGCTTTGAGCGCGGGATCCCCGATGGATCGGCCATCGACTCCGAGGGATTTCTTTGGAATTGCCGGTACGGAGGCGGATGTATCGCACGTATCTCTCCGAACGGAATAGTTGATCGCGTAATCGAGTTTCCAGTCGCCAACCCTACGACCTGCACTTTTGGCGGAGAGGGCGGACGCACGCTCTTCGTAACCAGCGCGAGTGCGTCGTCGGAGATGATAGGTGATCTTGCAGGAGGCCTGTTTGAATTGACCACCGAGGTCGCAGGACTTCCAGAGCACAGATTTAGATTGCGATGACGTATCTTGCGAATGGCAGTCTTTCGTCTGTGAAATCCCTGCCAAAGACCTCATGATCCTTCGAAGAGCGGATGTATGGCTAGCACCTTGCAACGGTGTGATGAGAGAAGCACCCTATGAATGATCGACAACTCGGTCTGGAACCGCTACTGGAATCATGGCGTTGGTTTGGCCCAGGCGACCCAGTAAGTCTGGTAGACGCTCGGCAAGCGGGCGCCACTGGCATTGTGACAGCTCTTCATGACGTTCCCACAGGAGAGGTGTGGAGGCGTGAGGCGATTGATAAAAGAGCAGCTGAAATCGCCCTGACAGCCTATGCTGGCCAAAATGCCCTCCATTGGGCCGTTGTAGAGAGTCTTGCTGTCCACGACGATATCAAGCGTGGCGATGCTACCAGGGATAAGCTGATCGACGCTTGGATCGACTCTCTCCGCAATCTTGCAGCTGCAGGCATTAAACGGATTGCCTACCATTTCATGCCGGTGTTTGATTGGACGCGTACGGACCTTAAATGGAGAGTTCCTGAGAGCGGTGGTCTGGCGCTTCGTTTTGATTTTGCTGCTCTCGTGGCGTTTGACGTCTTCATGCTGAAAAGGCCTTACGCTTCCGACGACTACAATAAGGATCAGTTGGATGCTGCCTCGAATTACTGGTCGGCGCAGTCGGAAGCGGATCGCGACCTCCTCTGTGCCACGATGGTCCGCGGTCTTCCAGGCGGACACGACTCTTTCTCAATGGAGACATTCCGAAATAAATTAAATTCCTTCCGCGGCATCACGCGCAACGCACTTCGTGAGAATCTGAAGTACTTCCTAAGCCGAGTCATTCCCGTTGCAGAAGAATTAGGAGTTCTTTTGGCCCTTCACCCCGATGACCCTCCAATCCCCCTGCTCGGTATACCGCGGATCGTTTCTACGATGGAAGACTTTGGATGGTTGGCTGATTCGGAGCCGTCACCTAATAGCGGCTTGACCTTTTGTGTCGGATCCCTCAGTTCGTCCGCAAGGAATGATGTGCATGCGATACTGGAGCGCTTCGTGTCCAGGGTTCACTTTGTGCATGGGCGGAACGTTAGGATAGAGCAGGATAGGTTGTCATTCTATGAGAGCAATCATCTCAGCGGCGATGCGAACTTGCCAACGGTCTTGCACCTCGTCATGCGTGAGCAGGCCAGGCGCAAAGTGCTTGGTCAGGCAACATGGCGAATTCCCGTCCGTCCCGACCACGGTCACTTGCTGTTAGAAGATGCTCTCCGTGACTGCAACCCGGGCTACTCAGCAATTGGGCGTCTCAAAGGGCTTGCGGAAATACGCGGCGCAATGAAAGCGATCGAATGCCTTCACGGAGAGGCGCCGTCGGATAACACGACCTTGGCACTAGCGCACTAGAGGAGGCTTTGGATGGGTAGGTTGCAAGGGAAAACCGCTGTCATAACCGGCGCTGCACAAGGAATAGGGCGGGCGAGTGCGGATGCGTTTGTCCGTGAAGGCGCTCGAGTGATTGCGGCAGACATTCATGAAGCCCTCCTGTCCAACTTGCAGGGTTGTGTCACTCGCTGCTTTGATGTACGGAACGAATCTGCCATCATATCTCTTGCTAACGAGTTTGCAGATGTAGACATTCTCTTCAATTGCGCGGGGTATGTTCATTGCGGGACTGTCCTTGAGTGCACTGACGATGATTGGAATCGGTCATTTGACTTGAACGCCAAATCCATGTTCCGAACAATACGTGCATTCCTGCCGAGAATGTTGGAGCGGCGTTGCGGCTCGATTATCAACATGGCTTCAGTCGCTTCAAGCGTCAAAGGGGTTCCAAATCGGTTCGCTTACACAGCATCGAAGGCAGCCGTAGTGGGCCTGACCAAGTCGGTGGCTGCTGATTTCATCAAGTACGGAATACGCTGTAACGCAATTTGTCCTGGAACCGTCGAGTCTCCATCACTGCAGGCACGGATTGCTGAGCAGGCAGCTCAGAGTGGCGCAGCCGTAGTTGAGGTTCAGAATCTGTATGCCGCACGGCAGCCTATAGGACGCTTGGGGCGACCTGAGGAAATTGCCGCGTTGGCCGTTCATCTCGCGTCTGATGAGTCGTCGTACACAACGGGAGCCATCCATTTGATTGATGGCGGATTGTCAATGTGAGTGCTTTCGAGTACTAGTTTCTAAATACAATAGGGGACGCTATGAAATTGCTTCGTTGCGGTGCAAAGGGTGCGGAGAAACCAGGATTGCTCGACCCAGAAGGTCGCATCAGGAATATTTCGGGAATAATTACTGATATCACTCCCGAAACTTTATCTCCCGCGAGCCTTTCCGCATTGCATGCACTGGATTTAGCCAACTTGCCAATCATCGATGCAGCAGTGCGATATGGAGTTCCTTTTTGCAATGTCGGAAAGATCATTTGCGTCGGCCTCAACTACAGCGATCATGCAGCGGAAACAGGACAATCAGTGTCGAAGGAGCCCATTCTGTTTCTCAAGGCCACCAGCGCAGTGAATGGACCCAACGATCCCGTGGTACTTCCAAAGGGCTCCTGCAAATCAGATTGGGAAGTTGAACTCGGCGTCGTCATTGGGCAACGAGCCCAGTACATCAACAGAAAGGATGCTTTGTCCTATGTTGCTGGCTACTGCATCATCAATGACCTGTCCGAGCGCGAGTACCAGTTGGAACGCGGTGGGCAGTGGGACAAGGGGAAAGGATGTGACACATTTGGACCAGTCGGACCGTGGTTGGTCACTGCAGATGAAGTCAGCGATCCACAAGACCTCGACCTCACGCTGGATGTCAATGGAGTTCGGGTTCAAACAGGAAACAGCCGAACGATGGTGTTTGATGTTGCAGCCTTGATCAGCTATATAAGCCAATTCATGACACTCAATCCTGGCGACCTGATCTCGACAGGCACACCGCCAGGCGTGGGGATGGGCAAGACCCCACCTGTTTACCTCAAACCGGGTGATACGATGCGTCTCGGCATTTCGGGATTGGGAGAACAGACACAGCAAGTATTCGCTTGGGACAGCGCATTGCTGGGTTGAGGCGATCTGGTGCATGTCTGGACTTGGATGGAGCATCGCTTTGTGGAAACGCCGTTTATAGATTTGTCGGCCGATCGCCAACTCATACTGGACGTACTGATTCGTCTGGATCTCATTCAACGGGATCAATCACTCAACATAGAGCAACTCGCCGGAGGCGTATCCTCCACCATTCTTAAGATCGAAGGGAATAGCCGAACCTACTGCCTGAAACAAGCGCTCCCCTTGCTGAAGGTCAGCAGGACCTGGAGCGCCCCAGTCGAACGGATCTATGCTGAAATAGCATGGTTGCAGCTTGCGCGGACAATCGTGCCAAATTGTAGTCCACAGATTCTGGGTGTTGACCGCTCAACAAACAGCTTCGTGATGGCCTTTCTGCCGCCTGAGCGCTTTGCAAACTGGAAATTGGAGCTGATGGCAGGCAGAATTGATCCTAATTTTGCTGCATCTGTCGGCGGAACCCTTGCGCGCATCCACGCTGAAACTGCTTTTAACGAAGCCGTTAGGCGCGACTTTTCAAACGATGATAACTTCCTTGCATTGCGCCTGGACCCCTATTTCTTGGAGGCGGCCAGGCAGCACCCTGATTTGGCCGCACCGCTACACAGCCTCGTTCA
>JASIJX010000635.1 GCA_030049955.1 Acidobacteriaceae bacterium | reverse complement strand
CGGTTCCACGTGCTGCCCGATATTGCTCCGCAGCTTGCCGCGCTCGTGCCGCTTTCGCTGGTTACCGCGCTCAGCGCACTTGTGCCGGTCGAGGTGATCTTTAATGTGCAGGGGCTCGGGGCATTGGCATGGAATGCCGCGATGAATCGCGATCTGCCCGTGCTGCTGGCGGCAACCATGGTAATGGCGCTGGCGGTAACTCTTTCGGGCCCCTTGCCCAGCCGGCCTAACCGTGCCGACGACGCTGTTGAATGGACTCGCGCATGAGGATCAAACCCATCGCAGCATGGCTGCTGACCGCGCTGATTGTAGCTGCAGCAATCATCGCGACCGCGCCCGGCTCCAGCTATTCCCGTCAGGATCGTGGACTTCCCTTTGCGGAGGCATCGAGGGCGCATCCAGCAGGGACGGACGCGCTTGGCCGCGATCGTATGGTTCGCGTATCGGCGGCACTGCTGCTTAGCCTGGCCGGATCGATGGCGGCATCGGCCATCACCACGGCGGCCGCTGCGGGAGTGGGCGCGCTCGCCGCATTCGGCCCGGCAGGTTGCGGATGGCTCGCTCTCCTGCTCTGCGACGCGTTTCTCGCTCTGCCCTGGCTCTTCTTGCTAATGATGGTGCGGTCAATTCTGCCCTTGACCACGTCGCCGGCGGATTCGGCGGCCGTCACCTTCCTGGTGCTGGCTGCGCTCGGCTGGCCCGCCTGCGCGCGCGCCGTCTATCGTGGAGCGCTGCATCTCAAGCGCTCAGGATGGATGCTCCACGCCCGGTCTGCAGGACTCCGTCCTCATCAGATCGTACGCGCCGCAATTCCGAATCTTGCCCCGTTGCTTCTCCCGCAGTTTCTTGTCTCGATCCCAGCCTTCGTGATTGCCGAAGCCAACCTGGGCGCGCTCGGGCTGGGGGTCGGCGAGCCGTTGCCTTCTTGGGGAGGCATGCTGCTTGAACTTGATAACTCAGCAATGTTGCTCGAAACCAGGTGGGTCTACCTGCCCATCCTGCTGCTGGTCGCTGTTCTACTTCTTCTTGAAGCAGTCGCGGTGGAGGTCTGAAAGGTGCATCTTTCCCGCCGTTCTCTAATTTCTCTTTTAGGCTGCGTTCTGACTTCTGCAGTCATTTGCCCCGCGCAATCTGCATCTCGTCTGCCGGGAGAGTTGTGCTGGACCATCGGCTCCGATCCGAGAACCTTCGATCCGGCCAAGGTCGACGATCAGTGGTCGGACGTAGTGCGCTACCTGACCGCCGGTGTTCTCGTCCGTTTCAACCGGCTCACCCAGACCGTCGAGCCCGCACTGGCTGAGAGCTGGAGCGAATCGGCGGATGGGAAAACGATCCGGTTCAAGTTGCGCTCAGGTTTGCAATTCTCGAATGGCTCCGGCCTGACCTCGCGTGACGTCGCATGGTCGATTCGGCATGTTCTCTCTCCCGCAACCGGCTCACCGACGGCCGAGGAGTTCTTATCCCCGGGCGGCGTCACCATTGAGACGCCCGATCCAAGAACGATCATCGTACATCTTCCGGCAAGGGTCATCGGAATCGGCAAAGTCTTCGACGAGATCGCAATCGAGCCGGCCGATCATCCTTCTGAAGGACGAGTGACTTCGGGTCCCTTCGTCGTCTCCGACTATCGGCGGCTCGAATACGTGCGCCTCACGCGCAATCCTCACTACTTTGCACGTGATCGATCCGGCACCACGCTCCCCTACGCTTCCGGTATTCGCCTCGACATCCTGCAGGATCCCGAGCAGCAAGTGCGGCTCTTCCTGCGCGGCGACTATGATCTCATCGAGAATCTTCCGCCGGATTATTTCGAGCTGCTCAAGCGCAAAGACCCCTCGCAGGTTCGGGACCTTGGCCCCTCGCTCAACACCGAGCAGATGTGGTTCAACCAGGCCCCATCGGCTCCGCTTCCGTCGTGGGAGAAAGACTGGTTTCAAAGCCGTGCCTTCCGAGTGGCAGTTTCGCAGGCCATTCACCGCACCGATCTGGCGCGACTCGCGTATGAAGGCCATGCAACCCCGGCTTATACGTTCATCTCGCCGGCAAACGTGGCTTGGTACGACCGCAACATTTCTGCGCCGCATGAAGACCTGGCAGCCGCCAGTTCGGCGCTGGCGCGAGCGGGATTCCACCTGAATGGTTCTCAACTGCAGGACTCGTCCGGACATCCGGTGAAGTTTTCGATCCTCACCAATGCCGGCAACGCTGCTCGGCTCAAGATGGCAACCATGATTCAACAGGATCTCGCGGCCCTGGGCATGCAGGTGACGGTCGTCACGCTCGATTTTCCGGCGCTGATCGAGCGCCTGTTGCACTCGCAGGATTACGAAGCTTGTCTGCTCGGCCTCGTGAACGTGGATCCCGATCCTAACTCGATGATGAATCTCTGGGTCAGTTCGTCGGCGAACCACCAGTGGAATCCATCGGAGAAGAAGCCTGCGACCGAATGGGAGGCGGAGATCGACCGTCTGATGCATCAGCAGGCCAGCGCCACAGATCAGAAAAAGCGCAAAGAAGCAATCGACAGCGTGCAGCAGATCGTCGCCGACCAACAGCCGTTTATCTATCTGGTTTACCCAAACGCATTGGTCGCATTTTCCAAACGGTTGGATGGCGTGGAGCCGGCAGTGCTTACGCCGCGGCTGGTGTGGAACGTGGAAAGACTCCGTTTGCGGGGTGCGCAATGAGCAGCGAGCCGCTTCTTCGCGTGGCCCTCACAGCAGGTTACGGAGACAGGACCATCCTCCGCGATCTGCGTTTCGAGCTGCGATGCGGCGAGATTCTGGGCCTTGCCGGCGCAAGCGGAGCCGGAA
>JASIJX010000634.1 GCA_030049955.1 Acidobacteriaceae bacterium | reverse complement strand
ATGTTTGCCATCATCACGCCGGCGCTGATTACCGGCGCGCTGGCCGAGCGCGTAAAATTCGGCGCACTTGCGGTCTTCCTGGTGCTGTGGTCGCTGGTGGTCTATTGCCCCATGGCGCACATGGTGTGGGGCGTGGGCGGGCTCTTGAATATCAACGGCGGCCTGTGGCCTTGCCTCGATTTCGCGGGCGGGACGGTGGTGCACGTCACCAGCGGCGCTTCGGCGCTTGTTGCCGCAATTTACCTGGGCAAGCGCGACGGCTATCCCGAGAGCGCAATGCCGCCGCACTCCATGGTGTTGAGCTTTATCGGTGCGTGCCTGCTGTGGGTAGGCTGGTTCGGCTTTAACGCCGGCAGAGCGCTTTCTGCCGGTCCGCTGGCCACCAGCGCCTTCATCAACACGCAGTTTGCCGCAGCCGCAGCAGCCCTGAGCTGGACCATAGTCGAGTGGCTGCAGAACGGCAAGCCGACGGCCCTAGGCGCAATTTCCGGCGCAGTGGCCGGCCTCGCAACGATCACCCAGGCCTCAGGATATGTGCAGCCCATGTCGGCGATCGTGATTGGTCTCGTCGCCGGAGTGGTCTGCTGCCTGATGGTCTTCAAGGTGAAGAAGTTCTTCGGCTATGACGACTCGCTGGACGCCTTCGGCGTGCACGGTATGGGCGGCACCATGGGCGCGCTGCTGACGGGCCTGCTTGCCTCCGGAGCAATCAATGCCGTGTTTGGCACCGATGCCTCCGGCCATCCGCGGCCTGTGGGCGCCGTGGACGGCCACTGGGGCCAGGTACTGAACCAGGCCGTGGCCGTGGGGATCGGCTGGGTTCTGGCCATCGCCGGCACGCTGGTGTTGCTCTTGCTGGTCGACAAGACCATAGGCCTGCGGGTCTCGGCTGCCGAGGAAAACGAGGGCCTCGACCTTTCGCAGCACGGCGAGGAAGGCTACGAGTTCGGCGCCTGAGGGCAACTCGTTCCAGTGGCTGCGGCACCCGCCGCAGCCTGCACCACTCGTCTCTTGATCTCTGTTCGCCTTTCTCACGGAACGCGTGAGATTGCCAGAGCGATTTTCCGTTTCTTCACGCTATCCTTATACCGGCCATGCAATAAACAGGACATAAGCCTCTGAGCAGGCGGGCGCGGATTTGTGTGATTTCATTTCCATGCCAGCCTCGAACCGGTTCCGGCAGCGGATTAGCTAGCGGCTCCCATAGTGGTTTCGTGGACCGTGGACCGCGTGCAGCCAGGGTCCTGTGCGCGCCTTATGCTCTGCGGCGGCGATTCGCTTCCGCCCTAGATTTCGCGTCTCAAGCTGTTTCTGCTTCCGGGAGTTGAAAGCCGAATGTTTCGTCGTGCCCTTCCTCTGCTGCTGACCGCTTCTGCAGTTCTTTTCTTTCCCGCTCTGGCCTTCTCGCAAGCAGCCACCGCCGCGCCGGACACGCAGGCGCGCATCGCTGCGCTCGAGCAGGCGCTCAAGGCCACGCAGGCTGCCACGGCCAGCGCCCAGTCGGCCGGCGACAATGCATGGATGCTGGTTTCAGCCGCGCTGGTGCTGCTGATGACCGGCCCCGGCCTCGCGCTCTTCTACGGCGGCCTGGTGCGCAAGAAAAACATCCTCGGCACCATGATGCAGAGCTTCGCCATGATGGCGCTGGTGACGATTATCTGGGCCATCGTGGGCTACTCGCTGGCCTTCGGCCCGGGTAATGCGTTTATCGGCGGATTCAGCCATCTGTTTCTGCGCGGCGTCTCGCTGGCGCCTAATCCTGTCTACGCGGCGACCATTCCCGAGCAGACGTACATGATCTACCAGCTCATGTTCGCCATCATCACGCCGGCGCTGATCACCGGCGCTTTTGCCGAGCGGATGAAGTTCAGTGCCATGGCGCTGTTCCTGTCGCTGTGGTCGATCTTCGTCTACTGCCCGATGGCGCACATGGTGTGGGGCGTTGGGGGCTTGTTGAACGCGACAGGCGGCGCTGTGCCCTGCCTCGATTTTGCCGGCGGAACAGTGGTCCACATCACCAGCGGTATCTCGGCGCTCATATGCGCACTGTATCTCGGCAAGCGCGTCGGCTACCCGCATTCGGCCATGCCGCCGCACTCGCTGGTCTTGAGCTTCATCGGCGCGTGCCTGCTGTGGGTGGGCTGGTTTGGCTTCAATGCCGGCTCGGCGCTGGCAGCCAGTTCGCTCGCCACAAGCGCATTCGTCAACACCCACTTCGCCACAGCCACCGCAGCGCTTGGCTGGACCATCTTCGAGTGGCTGCACAACGGCAAGCCGACGGCGCTGGGCGCAATTTCAGGCGCCGTTGCGGGACTCGTGGCCATCACGCCAGCCTCGGGCTTTGTCCAGCCCATGTCTGCCCTGCTCATCGGCTTGCTGGCTGGATTCTTCTGCTCGTTCATGGTCTTCAAGGTGAAGAATTTCTTCGGCTATGACGATTCACTGGACGCCTTTGGCGTGCACGGCATGGGCGGCACGCTGGGCGCGGTGCTGACCGGATTCCTGGCTACCATGGTTATTAATCCTGTATACGGCAAGGGCGTGCCGACGGGTGCGCTCGACGGCCACTGGATGCAGGTCCTGCACCAGCTCGCCGGTGTGGCGATCTCGTGGGGGATCTCAATTGTCGGTACGCTCATCCTGCTCTTCGTGGTCGACAAGACCATCGGCCTCCGCGTAACTCGCGAAGACGAGATCGCCGGACTCGACCTGTCGCAGCACGGCGAAGAGGGGTATGTGCTGGAGTAGGAAGCAGGGATCAGGGAACAGGGATCAGGTATCGCGGTAACCGGCCATGACCGATCCATCTGACCACTGGCCACTGAACACCGACCACTGTGTACTGTGAACTGGTTTGGTGCCCGGCAAACTTTCGTTTCGGGCTGCGGGCCGTCCCTGCGCCCAGCCTGATAGGCTATCGAACGAGGCAATTTCTCTATGGTGAAGATTGAAGCTGTTCTCCAGCCCTCCAAGCTGGACGCCGTAAAAGATGCGCTGCTCGAAGCAGGCATTGAAGGCATGACGATTCTGGAGGCCCGTGGTCACGGCCGCCAGAAGGGCCACACCGAGTTCTACCGCGGTCGCGAGTATACGGTCGATCTTCTGCCCAAGGTGAAGATCGAGATGGTGGTCCACGACGAGTTGAAGGAAAAGGCCATTCAGGCCATCGTGGGCGCGGCACGCACAGGGCGCATCGGCGACGGAAAGATCTTCGTCAGCCCGGTGCTCGACGCCATCCGCATCCGAAACGACGAGCGCGGCGAGACGGCGCTGTAGAAAATCAAAATTATTCTTAAGCATGGGCCTCGGCGCTAGTTCGCACGATGCAATGCAGCGCCGTATTCCCCGAACCTGCGCAATTAG
>JASIJX010000633.1 GCA_030049955.1 Acidobacteriaceae bacterium | reverse complement strand
CGCGCGGCATTCACGTGAATGTGCAGGAAGGCGAGCGGCTGCGCGCCGGCGATCCGCTGATGGACGGCCCGCTGAACCCGCACGACATTCTTGCCGTGCTGGGCGAAAAGGAGCTGCAGGCCTACCTGGTGAACGAAATCCAGGAAGTCTACCGCCTGCAAGGCGTTGCCATCTCGGACAAGCACATCGAAGTGATTGTCCGGCAAATGCTGCGCTGGGTGCGGATTGACGAAGTGGGCGACACCAACTTCCTGCTCGAGCAGCAGGTGGACCGGTTCCGCTTCAGGGAAGAGAACGAGCGCGTGCTCGCGCAGGGAGGCCGTCCGGCGATCGGGCGACCGCTCTTGCTCGGCATCACCAAGGCCTCGCTCTCGACCGACTCGTTCATCTCCGCGGCCAGCTTCCAGGAGACCACGCGCGTGCTCACCGAAGCCTCGATCAACGGCGCGGTGGACAACCTGCGCGGCCTCAAGGAGAACGTGATCGTGGGTCGTCTGATCCCCGCGGGCACGGGCCTGGAGTACTACCGCAACGTGCAGCTCTCGCCGGAACTCGAAGAAGCCGCGGCGCGTGTGCAGCAGGAAGTCTCTGCCGAGCGCGAAGCCGAGGAGCGCGAACTGGAGATGATGCGCCAGGAAGGCGAAGCCGAAGAGATGGCCGCCGAGTAAAACTGGCCATCCTGTCGAACTTCAACTATCTGAGGCCCGGCGCAAGCCGGGCCTCTGCTTTTTGCCGAGTCATTCGTGCGGCTGCTCTAATGTTCCGTTGGGATTCTCGCTGTTTTTCTGAGGACGCTGTCCATGCCGAAGACCTCCCGAGTCCATCCGGTTCCCGTGACGCTTCAGCCTGGCGGCGCGCAGGCTCTGCCCACGCGAGAAATCCGGATGATCGGCGTCCCGCTCGACATGGGCGCCAGCCGCCGCGGCGTCGACATGGGTCCGTCGGCGGTGCGCGTTGCTGGGCTCGAAGCGCGTCTTGAGGCTCTTGGCCACCGTGTCACCGATGGCGGAAACATTCGCGTGGAGATCGTCGAAACCCAGGCAATGGGCAACAAGAGTGCGCGTTACCTGAAAGAAATTGCTGAAACATGCACGCGCACCGCCGAAGCCGTTGCGGCTGCTCTCGATCAGGGCGCCACGCCGCTTGTTCTGGGCGGCGATCACTCGCTCGCCGCCGGCTCGGTCGCCGGCATCGCCGAGTTTTACCGCCGCCAGCACAAAAAGATCGGACTCGTCTGGCTTGATGCTCACTCTGATATCAACACGCCAGAGACCTCGCCCTCGGGCAATGTCCATGGCATGCCGCTCGCCGCGCTGCTCGGCCTTGGCCCCGAGCCGCTCAGTAATATTTATGGTTTCGCCCCGAAGATCGCTCGGGAGAATGCGGTCCTCATCGGCGTGCGGGACATTGACTCCGCGGAGCGCGAGAACATTCGCCGCGCAGGCATGGCAGAGGTTTATACCATGCGCGACATCGATGAGCGCGGCATGCGCGCCGTGATGGAAGAAGCTCTCCGCGCTGCCGGCCATGGAACCGCTGGCTACCATGTCTCGCTCGACATGGACTGGATTGATCCCGAAGACGCGCCCGGCGTCGGCACTCCCGTGCGCGGCGGAGCTACGTATCGAGAAGCGCATCTGGCCATGGAGATTATCGCCGACCACGGCCGCTTGCTTGGCCTCGAAATCGTCGAAGTCAATCCCGTTATCGATGAGCACAACCGCACTGCCGAACTGGCCGTCGAGCTGGCATGTTCCGCGTTTGGCAAAAAAATTCTTTGATGCGGTATTGAAAGCAAGCAATATCTCGCATGCCATGCTGCATCGCAGCTTGCGTTTGGCTTCATCCTCGCGAGCGAAGAATCTCTGTTGTATTCATGCCTTCTTCATAGCGCTGCTTTCATTCTGAGATCACCGTTGCACCAGCTTTAGACTCCCATAGGGAGTAATTTAGCCCGTAATGTCAATAGGATCGACGGCCGACACTGGAATGTTTAACAGTGCCGCGAAGGTGTTTGTTTTTTGTAACGTGTCTCATAGTTGAAGGACTTATGAAGAACCTACAGATGCCTTACGGATCACTTACGGGGTATCGGTTGCAATAAAACTGCAGGTAGTAGCATTCGGGACCCGCTGACCGGGGCCGGCGTGGAGTTGCGCTCGGGCGCCGGTGTGCTGGGCGCAAGCTCGGATTGCAATGAACAGTAATCCATCTTTGCTTTTTTGAGAAAGAGGTAAAGGGTGAACATGGGAAAGCTCTTCTGGAAGGTCATGATGCTGGTGTTTGTAACTGGCGGACTTGCCTGTACCGCGCTGGCGCAGAGCAATGATGCTGCTTCTGCTGCGGATACGCATACCGTGAGTTCTAGGACCAATGCGGAAGCGCAGGATCAGCAGCTCACAATGGAGCAGGAAATCGAGGCTCTGAAGGCGCGGCTGGAGGAGCTTGAAAAACAAGTTAAGGCGGACCATGCAGCTGTGGCGGACAGCGCGACCGACGCTGCCGCGCTCAAACAGGCCGAAAAGGAGTTGATCGGAGCAAGCCACGCAGCCGTGGCCAGCGCACCCTTGCCTGTTGCTGTTCCGCAACCTCCTCACCAGGAACCAGAACCAGCGGCCGCGGCTCCCACCACGGTCGGCCCGCATACTCCGGCATTTTCCGATTGGGACTGGACGTGGCTCAACGGAAATCCACGCAATAAGGATACGGCCTGGGATTCGAAGTTCTTCACTCCCGAGATTCGTGCCGACATTACCTACAACTACGACTTCAATCGACCGGAAGACGACTCGATGAGTGGCTCGAGCGAGTTGTTTCGCACCAACGAAATTCAACTGGAACAGTTCGGCGTGGGCGGCGACTTTCACCTTGACAATGCACACGCGCGATTCATGACCCAGTTCGGCATGTACTCGACTGCGACCGTCCGCAACGACCCGAGCTACAGCAAGGGCCAGTGGGATATTGCCGACGCAGACCGCTATTTGTCGGAGGCGTACGGTGGATATCAGATCCCGAGCGTGATGCACGGGCTCAACTTCGACGCCGGTATCTTCATGTCGTATATCGGGTTGTTCAGTTACTATAACTTCGATAACTGGGCCTATCAGCCTTCCTATGTGTCCTCTAACACCCCGTGGTTCTTTCAGGGCATTCGCATCCAGATGTTCCCGACCATGCACCTCAAGATCGAGCCGTGGTTCATCAACGGCTGGCAGTCGTACGGCTCATCGAATGCTCGCAAGGGCCTGGGCGGCCAGATCAAATGGACGCCCTATCCCTGGCTAAATGTGATCAGCAACAATTACGGACTGGGCCACGATGACTTCGAGGTTCCTGGCCGTAGTCGTCTGCACACGGATAATAGTGTCGAGGTCAAGTACTACGACAAGCCGGACCACTTTGTCACCAAAAAGGCCTTCAGCTTCACGGGAGATCTTGGCTGCGAATACGGCGCAGGGGTGAACTGCCATAACGACAAAAACGGTAACTTCAAACAGAGCTTCGTCGGCTATATGATTTATGACCGCACATGGATCCACAAGGATCTGTATGCATTCACCGTCGGCGGTGGCCAGATCAATAATCCGGGTCTCTATCTTGTCCTGGTGCCGCCAATTAATGGCGCAACAGCAACTTCTGCGGCCCTCAACAATCCCTACTTCCCGATGAATCCGGGGAATCCCTTCAAGGCCTGGGATACCAGCTTTACCTTCGACGTAATGCCACGGCAGTGGTTTACCTGGCGCTGGGAGTACGGCTACCGGAACTCAAGCATTCCATACTGGAGCGGGCACGGCGGCATGACTCCTCCGGCCTTCGCTGGCGCAGCGTGGGGCGTGAACAATGGCTCGCCCTCGCAGTTTGCCTGCATGGATGGCTCAGCGGTTCCCAACCCGAACGGTCCCTTTACAGCCGGCGAGGTCCCGGCCGGAACGACGGGAACCGGTGCACCTGCATATGTAGGCGCGTTTTGCGGCACGACGAGCAGTGGGCCTCACGGTGGGATCTGGTATCCCGATCTGCGCCGCGACGAGCAGTACGTCGACATTGATTTGATGGTGAAATTCTAAGCAACCTTTACGCTGTCTTTGAGGCCGGCATCTGCTCACGGTGACTGCAGGGTCGCTCGTGGATCAGATGCCGGCCAATTTTTTCTGCCATGGAAAAGTCATAAAAGAACCATTGCAAGCCTGCGTCATCTTCATGCCTCGTTCACGCTTTCGCATCCAAACTCAGAGTGAAAGGGAGGAAATGAGATGCGTGGCGCAATGAAATGGGCAGTTGCAGTTCTTGCAATCGTCGGTTCTGTGCAAGTCGCGGCAGCGCAATCGGACTCCGCTGCAAAGCTTAGCCGTGCGGATTTGCATAGATTGGAGCGCAATGCGCACACAGTTGAGCAATACCAGGATCTGGGGAGCTACTTCCGCATGCGCGAGCTGAGCTACCGGAAACAGGCGGATGCTGAAATGGAGGAGTGGACGCGGCGCATGCAGTTCTCCACATCGCTCTACGCCAAGTATCCTGCTCCGGCGGATTCTTCGCGAAACCGCTATGAGTATTTCAAATATGAGCAGAGGCAGATGAGCCGTCAGGCTGCTCACTACGAAGACCTTGCGGCCGCTGCTATGCAATAAATGAAGCTCAGATAAAGATCGCCAACCTATAACACTTCCGCCGCGGACGAGTTAAACAACTCGTGTTACCGCGGCGGATCACTTTTGAACCCTTTATTTCTTGTTTATGTTTCACTAATGCGCTTCTGGCTACGCTGGATTCAATGCATCCCAGGCAGAGGAAGTCCTGCGCACGATGAAGATTCGAGACCGGAGCCATGTGACGTACCTTCGGTTCATCGGCGAAAGTCTGGCCGGTTGCTGGGTAATCGTGCTGCTCACGTTTTCCGGTTATGTCTTGCATTTCAACCCGGCCCCGGTCGGATTTCTCTTCCTTATCGTCGTTGTTTCGGTTGCCATTCTTTGCGGATTCTGGCAGGCGTC
>JASIJX010000108.1 GCA_030049955.1 Acidobacteriaceae bacterium | reverse complement strand
GCCTTGGCCTTGGCAGCCGCATCGGTCTTTGCGTCCGCATTGGGCGCCACGGAAATCAGAATGTGGCGCGCCTTGGCCTGTTCGGGCTGCTGGTAGTCGGCCTGGTGCGCGTTGTAGTAAGACTCGATATCCTGCTGCGTTGGCTGCTGCACGCCGCCCGGAAGCTGGCTGGTGTTAAACGCAAAGTAGCTGATGGTCCGCTGCTCGGGGACCGCATCGGCGTAACGCGCCGCATTTTTCTTGAAGAAGGCTTCGAGGTCGGCGTCCGATGGGTTGATGGTCTTCGACACATCGTCGGCGGTGATTACCGCGTAATCAAATTTAATTTTGATGTTCTGCTTGCGGTAGGTGTCGCGCACCTCCTGCGGGCTCACCGTTACGCCGGCCGTGATCAGCGCCTGCAGCCGCTGCAGGATGATTTGTTGCTTTACGTTCTCTTCAAAATCGGCCACTGACATGTTCAGCCGCTGCGCGATCAGCGCCGCGTACTGGTCCTGGCCAATAAACTTGCCGTCAGGAAACAGAACCTCGCCTGTAGGGCCGGTACGCAGGTACGCGCGCACGTCGTCGTCTGTCGCGTGGATGCCGAGCCGCGAGGCCTCCTGCAGCAGCACCTGCTGCTCAACGAGCTGCTGGCCCACCTGCCCCTCGAAGAGGTTCACCAGGACCTGGTTATCCGCGTACTGCGGGCCGCGCTGCTCAAGCTGCTGGCGCGTAAGCTGCTCCACCTTGGCCTGGCTCACCGTGTCGCCTGAAGAGAAGAAGCGGCTATACCAGTGCGGGTAGACCACCGCGTAGGTGTCAGGCGCGTTGGCGCCCATGCCGGCCAAACCGGGAATCAGGTAAACCACCATCGAAACGGAAGCGGCGCCGATGACGACAACCAGTAGCGCTTTGGTGATGCGATTGTCTGTTTGCAGAAAACGAATCATGAACGGTCGGAAACCCCTCTACGCGGGAACAGGCTCGGCTCAGGTGGGGCGGCAGGTGATACGGCTGCCCGGGAAGCCTCCTGTGAATGCGCAATTCTCGCCTATAGCGATCTCATCTATTATATGCGACCGTGAGATAGCCGGGTGAGGTTCCCGGCGAAGTTCAGAGGCTCTGAGGCCCCTGAACGGCGGACGCTGAGAATCAGGCCTTTAGGCCCGGATCGCTTTGAAAACACCGGCTCGGGCTCGCCCTCAGAACCGGAATACTACGCCTCCCGTGAAGCGCGCATTCCAGGTACGGTGCGTCGAGTAGGCGAGTGCGGGGGTGTTATTGGGCAGTGAGAAGGATGCGGCGACGCGATCGGCGGCAAGTTGCAAGCCCCACCTGCTGTTCAGGCTATAGTTCAAGCCTCCGCCAAACCCGCCCGCAAAGGAAATATTGGGCGTGATGCTCTCGCCCCCCGTGTGCTCTCCGCCCACTTCACCAAAGAACAGTCCGCTAAGATTCCCGTACAGCGGGGCGTGGATCGCCGGCCCAACCATGAAGGTGTAAATCGAGGGGTTGCCCTTATTGATTATTTCGCTGTGGCCGGTTCCTAATTTGTAGTAATCGCCCGACGCGAAGAGTTGAAAATACTTTCCCCAATCACGGCCTACCGTCGCCTTTCCGCCGACCAATCCGCTGTACGTATTGGGCACTTGCCTCACGCGGGAATAGGCGCCGCCAAGGTATACCTCGTACTTGGGAGCAGACGCTGCAGGGGGCGGAGCTTCGACCTGGGCAGAAGCCGCGACAGGAAGCAACGCGGCCAAAACAGTCAACACGATCCTTCGTTTCAACAAGACATCTCCTCCGGACGCAGTGCCCGCCTTCCGGTCCTGCGGCACAGGCTGGTTTTGGCGGTTTCCGGTACGCTCTTAGATTATCGTTTCCCCCCCGGATTTACGAAGCGCCGCCGGCATCAGCCCTCTTCGTACCACGGGATATTGATGACGATGATCCGGCGGTTGCCGCGCATCAGCAGAATCACCTTCAGCAGGTCGGAACGGCGGTTGTGCAGCAGCCCCTCCCACCAGTGCTGCACCACCAGTTCCGGCACCAGCACGCATACCTTGCGGTAGCTCGTTTCGCGCTCCACGCCCATCACGTAATCGACCACCGGCTGCAGTACATAGCGGTACGGCGATTTGAGCTGGATCAGCCGCGGCACGGCGCGGCCTGCGGCGCGCAGCGGGTCGGCAATGAACTCTGTCCACGCATCGCAAAAGGCGTCGGACTCTTCCGTCGTGATCACGTGGACCACGCGGATGTCATTCGACATGGAAAGCGCGAAAGAGAGCGCTTTTTCCGAAATGCGGCTCCAGCGGTCAACCGGCACCACCACGATCGGCTCGCTGACGGCCGCGGGAATGATCGGCCGGTCGAGGTCGATCTCGCGGGCCACGCGCGTGTAATGCCGATGCACGGCGCGCATGACGAGGATCATGGCCGCGATCAGCAGCGCCGTGATCCACGCGCCTTCAATGAACTTCGTGACAAACACCACCACCGTCGTGATTCCCGTAGCGACGGCGCCCACGCCGTTCACCAGCATGCGCACCTGCACACCGCTCGCGCGAACCAATCCTTGTTCCTCGAGCGATGCCTGCCGCTTCCAGTGCATCACCATGCCCGCCTGCGAAAGCGTAAAGGCCATGAATGCACCGATGGCAAACAGCGGGATCAGCCGGTCCGTCACTCCGCGAAAGAAGATCAGCAGCGCTGCCGAAAGCACCACCAGTACGTAAATGCCCCAGGAATAGAGCAGCCTTCGCCCGCGGAGCGTAAAAACGTGCGGCAGATAATTGTCACTGGCAATGGCGCGCGTAAGGCGCGGAAAATCCGCGAACGAAGTGTTCGCCGAGAGCGCCAGCACCACCAGCACCGAGCCGATCGTCAGGTAATAGAACCACCCGCGCCCCATCACGGCGCGCGTCAGCATAGAGAGCACGCTTTCGTACCCGGCCGTCCCCGGCTCTGTGGCGGCAATGCCGTAGGCGCGGCACAGATACGCAATGCCCAGCAGGAGAATGGCCAGCAGAGCGATGATGATGGTCAACGTCGTCTTGGCATTTTTGCGCGTGGGCTCGCGGAAGGCCATCACGCCGTTGCTCACCGCTTCCACGCCGGTCATCGCTGTGCAGCCCGAGGAGAAAACCTTGAGCAGCAGCCACGCGCTCACCGCGGCCGTAGCCGGCGGAATCGCCGGCAGCGCCGTGACTGGATGCGGATGGCCGCCGGTCGCGAACGTCTGCCACACGCCCGCGCCAATGACCACCAGCAGCGTGCCGGTGAAAAAGTACGTGGGGATCATGAACGCCACGCCCGTGTCGTGCACGCCGCGCATGTTGACGAGCGTAAGAATGGCCAGCACGAGCAGGCACAGCCCCAGCGTGTGCGGCTGAAGCGCAGGCACGGCGGAGATGAGCGCGCCCACTCCCGCCGAGATTCCGACTGCCGCGTTCAGAATGTAGTCGATCATCAGCGCCGAGGCCGCCAGCAGCCCCGCGCCGTGGCCCAGGTTCTCGCTGGCCACGGTGTACGAACCGCCGCCTCGCGGATACGCTTCGATCGTCTGCCGGTAGCTGAAAAAGACGATGATCAGCAGCGCGACAATCGCCGCACTGATCGGCACGATGTACCTTACGCCCAGCAGGCTAAGCGGAATGAGCAGCGTGAGCGCAGCCTCAGGCCCGTACGCGGCAGAGCTTAGCGCGTCAAGGCCAAAGACTGGAATGCCCGCGATTGGGCCAATGTGCTCGGCGCGCTCTTCGCTGGTAGCAAGCGGCCGGCCGAAGAGCAGGTTAAAAAATTGCGTGAAAGCCATGCAGTCGTATCCGGCGGCTCAGGATGGCAAAGAGTGCGCCGCCGATGCAAGTGTATAGGAGTAGGGAACAGGGACTGAGGACCAGACTTTAGAAACTTCTAATCCCAAATCCGAAGCCTTGCAACAGGGCACAACTGAAGGATGGATTGACAAGTTACTGATTAGGCAATGCATCAAATACACATAATACTCAGGATGCACAAAGGGCTAGTACAAATTTGCCCAAGTTTGGGCAAGGGCCGTGACAAAGCATGAGCCGCAAGTTCCCAATTGACGACCGTCCACTCGGCCGGAGGTCAAAAAGAAGACCCGGAGATGAATGCGCCAGACTGGCCGTAAGCGTAGCCTCTACGCTTGGTGATAAATAATCTGGAGAGACCCAAGTCACTGCTATCATTGGCTTCTGTACACGTGGAAACATTTCGAAAAGCCCGGACACAGCGATGGGCATTTAGGAGGTCGATCATGGACCCTATTACCGCTCCGATACTGCTCAAAACGGTCGACTGGCTATTTGGCGAGGGCAGCAAAATTCTCCAAGAGCGTCGAGAGCGTCGAGAGGCCAACAGAGATGCGGGGCATGAAACCGCTGAACCCTTAACACTGCCACACGTTCCAACATTTGCTGAAAATTCGATCCTCTCGAAGGAAGCCGCGCTAAGGAGCCCGATAGACGAAACTGCATGGGCGGACTCGGAAGCTAATGTTCGACACTTGCTAACCCTGCTGGAAATCCATACCAGGAACTATCAGCTTGCAAAACAACAATACGCACAATGGGGGAGCGCCCTAGTCCCACCGATAATCACTCACAACCTTGCGGAAGCAGAGAATGCGATAGCAACAACTACCAAGGAACTGCAATCGGTTCTTAGCAAGGTATACGGAACGAAAGTAGCTGCGGTCGAGGTCGAGCGAGCATGATTGAGCGTACAGCCGACTACAAAATAAACAATACGACCTTTCGGGTAGTTTACGGAGACCTTTCGCAGTTGACGTCTGATGCACTTGTAAGTTCCGACGACAACTACCTCACGATGGGCGGAGGTGTATCAGCCTCTCTTTTGCGAGCAGGCGGCGACTCAATTCAGATTGAGGCGCGCAAGCACACCCCGTTGGAGATCGGAGATGTTGCGGTAACGTCGGCAGGAAGGCTACGCGCAAAGTATATATTTCATGCGGTCACTATCGATTATACGAAAATGATCTATGCTTCGGAGGACAGCGTTCGGGCCGCGACCCTTAAGTGCCTGCAATTGGCAGATACACTTGGCTTAAAATTGATTGCCTTCCCCGCATTGGGGACCGGCGTTGCCAATTTTCCTTTTCAACTGGCCGCGGAAGTGATGACCCGCGTGATCGCCACTTACCTGACAGGCGATACGCGAATTGAGCTTGTCACGCTTGCGTTGTTTGCGAGAGAAGGCGTGCGTAACAGCGACTTAAATCTGTTTTATGAGCGCGCTGTAGGGCTAGCTTCCATCTCGACGCAATCGAAGAGGCTAAACGCACTCCTTGAAGAGGTGGAGAGAATAGTTGGCCGGATGAACGCGCCTTTATTATCTAAACGCGTAGCGGAATTGCAAGCTGAACTTCAACATGCCCAGGGAATCCTCGCAGGTATGCCCGAGAACGTCGAGCCTCTGCGAGAGATCAACAAGCTGGTCATCGACTTGGCTTCTGAAACGCAGGCTTCAACCATCTGGCGAGATGATCAACTCGAAGCGAAGGTCATGCGAACCAAAAGAGACGGCCTACTCACGCAACTGAACATACAAACGTCCAATCTGAACCGTTTCCAGATCGAGAAGGCGAAATATGGCGGTCAGTTGGTACCACCTCGACTGGAAATAGCAATCGAAGATGTGAGCACGGAAATCTCTGAGACGGAAAGACAGCTTGACGAAGTGACAAGGAATCTCGTCGCTATTGGCTCGCGGTAAGGTCGCGATCCACACTGTGACTCGTGACGATGCGTACCCACGGTTTTTTACGACTGCCGAGGACTCCGTTCGCTAATAAATCTCACGACTCCCTCTCATCCACGCCAATCACGGCGCGCTCGGCACCTTGCAGCAATCCCCTGCGGCGGGAGCATCGTTCGCCCCGGCATCGAGCACCACCTTCCAGGTGCCGTCGGGCTGCTTGCGCCACATCGTGATGTATCGCCCGCTCGTCACCACCGGATTCCCGTTAGAGTCCTTGCTGCGCCCTTCGTAATGGCCCCACGTGTACCCCATGTCACCCGACGGGCCCATGAGCGCGTCTGTCGGCGTCCAGGTAAGCTGATAATCCTTGGGCGACCACGTAGCGGACTTGGTGATGGCAACCTTGCCGATGAGCGGCTGCGCGCCGTTGCCCAGCGCTACGCCGTCATCGGCAAACCAGGAAGCAAACCCCGCGCCCCCGCGCGCGGCCACATCCTTGGCAAAACGGGCTTCGAGGTCGAAAAGCAGCACCTTGCCGGGGTTGGCGGTGGAATCGGTGAGCGGGTTCGGCGACTGGCTGGCCGCTCCTGGCTCGAGAAGCTGCGCGCTAGCCGCGGTAAGGCTGAAAACCGCCATCAGCCCCATCAAAAACAATCCGCGCATCGCGCTCCAACCCCGCTCCCTGCCCGACACCCAGTCACGCCCAGCCACTTCTTTATCCTCCCGTGGAAAAAATTGTTTCTGTGCTCATCGTACAGCGGCCAAAGCCGCCGGATGAGCATTGGACGCAAACTCGGCCGGCGGTATCATGAGTGCGGAGAAACTGCGATGTCGGAATACCGGTTTCATTGTGAGGACTGCGACAAGGAGTTTGCCAAATCCCTGCACATGTCCGAGCGCGACAACGATGCAGTGGTGTGCCCGCACTGCGGCAGCAAACGGGTGCAACAACTGGTGACGTCTTTTTCCGCCGTCACCGCAAAAAAGAGCTAGCGCGCCACCGCCAGGCGGGCGCAGCGCGCCGGCAGAATGACCAGCCAGAGTTGTGCACGGGCGCTTTTCCCCGCAAGCTGTGGAAAGGAAAAGAAAAACCGGCGCTTCGGCGGGAACTTTCCGCGCCCGCCGGGCGTATTGCTCAGAAAGAGGATTCCTGCCGATGCGACGCCTCATCCTGTTGCCTGTCGTAGTTGCCGTGTTTGCCATGGCCGCTACGCCTGCCCACGCTGCACGCGATGCAGTCGAGTTCTTTTCCGATCTCCAGGTCACGCCCGAGAACCCCGTACACGACGCGGTCTGCTTCTTCTGCAATTTGCGCGTGGACGGCGGCGCCGTGCAACACGATATGGTCGTGCTCTTCGGCTCGGTCCACCTGAATGGCCAGTCACAGCACGACGTGGTGAACATCTTCGGTTCCATCCGCGCAGATGACAACGCCGCCATCGGCCACGACATGGTAAGCATCTTCGGCGCCGTGCGGCTGGGAGAGAATGTTTCCGTCGGCGGCGACATGGTCTCGATCTTCAGCAACGTGCACACTGCGAATTCGGTCACGGTAGGCGGCAACCGCGTCTCCGTGCCGGCATTTGCCGCTCTGGCGCCGCTTCTCATTCTGGTGGCGATCTTTCTCCTCATCCTGAGCGTGGTTCGTTCGCGCCGCCGCTGGGTTCCACCACCACCGCCCGGATATCCTCCGCCGCCGGCGCGGTAAGACTTAATCTGAATTCATGGCAGATGGTTGGGGATCGATTGCGCGCCCACTTCGTATCGTTCTGCCCGGCGGCAGCGGGCAGGTGGGGCGCATGCTCGCCGCGTATTTTCAGGAGCGCGGACACCATGTCACCGTTCTTACCCGCGGGCCGTACACTGCGTCATGGCCGACTGTGCACTGGGACGGCCGCACGCTCGGGCCCTGGGTCGAGACCCTTGAAGGCGCCGATGTTGTCATTCATCTCTCCGGCCGCAGCGTGAACTGCCGCTATACGGCGAAGAACCGGCGCGAGCTGTATGACTCGCGCATCGGACCTACGCAACTGCTGCATGATGCCTTCACACTGCTTGCAAATCCGCCCTGGCTGTGGATGAACGCATCGACAGCAAGCATCTACCGGCATGAAGGCGACGAAAAGCCGGGGCGCGACATGGACGAAGAAACTGGCGAGATCGGCGGCGGAGAATACATCAGTCCGCATCGCCGCGCGCCATGGAAATGGGATTGGACGATCAACCTGGTGAAGGCCTGGGAATCGGCCTTCTTTGAGACTCCCACGCCGCGCACGCGCAAGATCGCGCTGCGCACGTCACTGGTTTTCAGCCCCGCGCCGGGCTCGGTCTTCGCGCTCATGTCGCGCATGGCGCGCGTGGGCCTGGGCGGAACACAGGGCAGCGGCCGCCAGTACGTCTCATGGATTCACGAAGCCGATTACGCCCGGGCTGTCGAATTCCTCATTGCGCATGAGTCGATGGCAGGCCCGGTAAATCTTGCTGCGCCGAATCCGCTGCCCAACCGCGAATTTCAGGCCGCGCTGCGCGAAGCCTGGGGCATGCCCAACGGCCTACCCGCACCGGCGCCGCTGCTGGCCGTGGGCATGTGGGTTCTGCGCACGGAGCCGGAACTGGTGCTCAAGAGCCGTCGCGTAGTTCCCGGCAAACTCCTCGATGCCGGCTTCCGCTTCGAGTTCCCCACATGGCCCGAAGCCGCCGAGGACCTGGTCCAACAATGGCGCGCTCGCGTACGGCTTCACTGAACTCCACTTCGATAGAGGCATCTCCCTGATGGACAAATTAGGTAAAGCGACTCCAATTAGGAAAAGCGACTCCAAGGGCGTATGCTGAGCAAAGAGCTGTTCGAAAATCCGATCTCTTATAAATCTTCGGCCCTCAGACTCCTCTGCATCCACACTGCTAGAACGCCTTAAATTCGAGATGACGCCGCCAATGTGCGAAGGCGAGCCTGGATTCTGCTGCAAACGCTCCATCACTGGGAAATGAGGCAAATCATGCGATCGGAACTGGTGTACGGAGCTGGACTCAAAATCGAAAACCGCTTTCTCCTGGCCACAACTGCGATGCGAGCGGCAAGAAAACTTCACATAAGCTCAACGCGAACTGAAGACACCGTCAACAGAGTGCTGGGTGAAGTGGCAAATGGCACACGCATTCATGGGGAGCTGCCCGAGGTCACACCGCCTCCGGTCATCGACGCGTTGCTGATTACGCCGGCCGTCTGACCGCGCTGGCGCAGGTGCCACGAGCATGTTCTTCCTGCGCACCTAGCCGGAGCGGTGCTCAAGAGCCGGCGCGTCGTTCCGAAGAGGCTGCTCGATGCCGGCTTTCAATTCGAGTTCCCCACCTGGCCCGAAGCCGCCGAGGACCTGGTCCACCAATGGCGGCAAGCTGATCACCGGCCTCT
The DNA here is from genome assembly GCA_030049955.1 of Acidobacteriaceae bacterium. The sequence goes on along the minus strand of JASIJX010000108.1, from coordinate 1,948 downwards.
GATCACTGCTTCGGCGTAATCTCTGTCACCGGCAAATCCCAGTGCGCCAGCAGGATCTCGAACCGCCGCTGTTCCTCCTTCTTATACGTCGCCTGGTCGGGCCACAGCTCATGAATGAACCGCGCCTCATCGGGGTTCTCGGTGGTCGCCACCGTCGAATCCTTGTAGACGATCGTCACGCGGTAATCCCACCGGCCGTCCTCGGTGGTGTGGTAAGCCGGCGACTCGATCTTCAGCGAAACGATGCGCCCTGTCGCCTCGATCTTCTTGAGCAGCGGCCAATGGTTCTTGAGAAACAGGTCGAGAAACTCCTGCTGATGGCCCCACTGGCATTTGTAGTAGTACTCGATGGCGTAAGGCTGGCCGGCCACGCCCTGCGGCGGAGCGCCCTGCGCCCCAAGCGGCGCGGCGGCGAAAGCAACAACGAACAGCAAAACGGCAAAAGCGGTTCTGCGCATAGCTTCTCCCTCAAGAAATCTGGCCCGGCAAGATGGAAGCATTGTAGACGCAGCGCAGTGTATAGTTCTGCCAACTTCAAAATCATGCCTGTGCCGTGCTAAAAGCGATGCCGGGCAAAGTCGGCACAGCACGGCCCGGAGACAAAAATGAGGCGTCCTGCACTGGTGATTGGATCGGCTGCCGCTCTCATACTGCTGTCGCTTACGCAGATCCTCATGGCTCTGCTTATGGGGCTGGCTGCCGCAGTCGAGCACAAGCATGAAATTCCGGGCGCTCCGCAGGCCTCGCCCGCGTTGATGTACTGCCTCTGCGCGTTCTTTCTGGGTCTCGCAGTCTGGGGCATCGTCACGGCCATCGGGCTCTCCAAGTTGCGGCGCTGGGCGCGGTATTCCATCCTTATAATTGGCGGTTGCATGGCTTTCTTCGGGTTCGTTGGGATGGCTGGCATGTTGGTCACCATACTCATTGTTCCCTTCCTTCTTGCCTCAACCGGCGACACCCAGCACGGCTCGCTGGCGACCGTGCGGATTCTCTTTGCCTCCTTCGCATTCATTTACGCAGCCGTCACGGCTATAGGAATCTTCTGGCTGGTGTATTTCAACCGGAAGGCGGTGCGGGCTGTCTTTGCCGGGAGCTTGGAAGCGAAGACCGAAGGCCGCCGGCCGATTCTCATCTCCGTCTACGCGGTGCTGTCGCTGCTGGGTGCGGTGGCCTTGCTCGTAATGGCATTTCTACCCTTGCCAACGGTCCTATACGGAGTGGCATTTCAGGGCTGGAAGAAAGTAACGGTCGACCTGCTCTTCGCGGCGATCAATGTCGCGGTTGCCATCGGCTTATGGAAGTTGGCCGAGTGGGCGCGGAGGCTGGCGCTCGGTTACCTGGCGGTGGGTGGAACAATGATGGTGGTCTATTTGATCCGGCCATCGCTTATGATGCGTAACAACGAGGCGGTTGCGCAAGCCATGGGCATAACCCCGACCCCGCTGCCCGGGCATGTGCAGACAGTCATGTACGGGTTCATCTTCGGCTTCTCGTTGCTATTCATGGCCGCGATTGCCTGGATGCTTCACTACTACCGTGGCCGCTTTTCGCCCCCTGCTCCGGCAGCCTCGGTTGCCGGAGTGTAGAAATCCTCCACATGATGAGTCCTGATGGCCTTTCTCGAACCTGTTTACGCCTTTAGTCCTATCCGTGCCTTTTAATTTGCTTTAGGTTGTGTAGCACCCAATATCCACTATTTACATAGAAAATAACGGAGCAACAAATAGGCAAGATCATGGAGCTTGTTGATATACGTAGCTCGAGCCTCTTGGTCCCATACGACAAACTCAAGCTGCCCGGCGTCTACGAAAAAGTGAAGTTTCAGGTTAATCTGTGCCGGACGGCAGTAGAAAAAGGCAACTTTAGCCACACTGTCGAAGCCGCCCTCGAATTTCCTGCCATCTTCAATTCGCGTCATCTCGATTCGGTCAGAGTGAGAATCGTCCCA
>JASIJX010000107.1 GCA_030049955.1 Acidobacteriaceae bacterium | reverse complement strand
CTTCTATCGCATCCGCGGGTGGAGTTGGTTGCCATCCAGACGAATGACGCAAAGCAGGCGCGCAGAGTGGCCGACGATTTCGGCGTGCCCCACGCGTACACAAATGCTGATGAGCTTCTTGCGATCGATGGCTTGCAGGCTGTCGTGATCAGCAGCAGTCCTCATCTGCACTTTGAGCAAGCCGAAGCCGCACTGAGAGCCGGTAAACATGTGCTTATTGAGAAGCCGATGACCTTCACGGCAAGCCAGGCACATAATCTGCTGGAACTGGCCGGGCAGCGCGATCTCCGGTTCCTGATCAGTTGCCCGTGGCACTACACGACTCACGCCGCGGCTGCGCAAAAGCTAGTTCGCGAGGGACGGCTTGGCGAACTGCGCATGATCAGCGTGCTGATGACCAATCCTGTAAGCCGGCTGCTGCGCGGGGAAGATACAGCTCCGACGCATAACTCCGAAGCGGCATATGTGCCACCGCAAAAGGGCACGTATTGCGACCCAAAAATTGCCGGCGGCGGCCAGATTTATACGCAGGTGTGCCATGTGGCGGCTTACCTGGTTTTTCTTACCGGGATGACGGTAACCGATGTTTTCGCCCGCTTTCACTATGACGGCGCATGCCTGGACATCTACGACACATTGAATCTGCGCCTAGAAGACGGCACGCTGGCGAGCATTGCCAGCACTGGCGCTACAAACTTGAACCTGCGTACTTACGAAGTGCGAATCTTCGGCACGCGGGGATTGCTCTACATGGACCTTTGGCGCGGCACAATGGAGTTTACCCGCATGACGGGTGAGACGGTTGCGTATCCGGCACTGGCCAGCGAAGAGATCTATCCGCATCGGGCTCCCGCACTCAACCTGATTGACTCAATCTTCGATCCGTCCTGCAATCGCTCGCCGGCATCTCTCGGCGTCACCGCCATGGAAGTAATCGAGGCCGCCTGCATTTCGGCAAACAGCGGACAAAACATTCTGATTCCCAGCCACATGGAGCAAAACGCGTGAGCACCCGTCGCCTGCGTGGCATCACATGGAACCACAGCCGCGCTTTTCCGCCGCTGGTCGCCGCATCGCAGCGCTATGAGGAGTTGCACCCGTCCATCCGCATTCACTGGGAGAAGCGAACACTCGACGAGTTCGGCCATGCCGGCCTTGCTGAGCTGGCGCGCAGCTTCGACCTGCTCATCATCGATCACCCGATGCTCGGCGAGGTGCATCGCGATGGAACGCTACTCGACCTGAAGCCGCACATTGAGCCGAACGCCATTACACGGCTTCAAGAGGACGCGCTCGGCCCTTGTCTCGAGAGCTACTGGTACGAGAGCCGGCTCTACGCGCTGCCGGTGGACGCTGCTGCTCCGGCGGCAAGCTACCGGCCCGATCTTCTCGATAATATCGGCAGGATGCCGCCTGAGACCTGGGACCAGCTCATTGAGCTGGCGCGCACTGGCACGGTGCGCATGCCTGGTTTTCCAGCCGACCTTTTTCTGAACTTTCTAGGCATGTGCGCCACGCGGCGCGGCCTGATCGAAACCGAAGACCAGTTTCTCGATCCCGCGTGCGCCTTTCTTTGCCTGGAAGAGTTGCGAGAACTCGCATCGTTTATGCCGCCGGAGATCTACACGATGAACCCGATCGACATTTACGAAGCGATGTCGTCAAGGGACGACTTTGCCTATTGTCCGTTTGCTTATACGTACAGCAACTATTCCCGGCCCGGCTTCGCTCAGCACACGCTGCTGTTTGCCAATCCGGTTTCACTGCGCGACGGAACCCGGCTGCGCACCATTCTCGGTGGCACGGGCATCGCCGTGTCTGCACGTTGCGGGGCGACGGTTGAAGCAATTGAGTTCTGCCTCTTTGTCTCGGGGCGCGAGTGTCAAAGCCATATCTACGGGCCGTGCGGCGGGCAACCGGGCAGCAAATCCGCATGGCAAGACCGGTTGCTCAACGCCGCCAGCAACGACTTTTTTGAGCGGACCATGGCCAGCATACAAAGTGCCCATGTGCGTCCTCGCTATGCGGGCTACATTGAATTGCAGCGTACTGCGGGAACTGCAATTGCGGCGTGCCTGCGAGGGAAGATTAACACCGGCCGGGCGATTGATCGGATCGAGGAACTGTACATTCGCAGCCGGAAGGTTGCGCGGCGCGAAAAGGAGCCGGTGCAATGATCAATTTGTCGTGTTCGGATTACTCCTTTCCGCTGCTTCCGCCTGCCCGGCGGTTTGCGCTGCTCGAGTTGCTTGGATTCCACAGCGTGGATATCGGGCTGTTCGAGCGGAATTCCGGCCTGAGGCCGGCGCAGCTCGCTGCCGATCCCAAGGCGTTCACGCGGCGGCTAAGGTCGGAATTGCGCAGCGCAGGTATGCGGGCCGTTGACATCTTTCTGCAAACCGGCCTGGAACCTAAGATTGCCGCGGCAAACGATCCAAGCCTGCGTGTGCGCAGCCGCAATCGAAAAATGTTTCAGCTGGCGATGGAACTGTGCACAGATCTCGGCTGCTCTCACCTGACCGGCCTCCCAGGCGTGCGGCATGAGGGGACGAGCGAAGCCGACGACATTGCTCTGGCGCAGGAAGAAGCTGCGTGGCGCCAGAACGTGGCTACTAGCGCAGGAATCACGTACGCGATTGAACCGCACATCGGCTCACTGTGTTCCGATATAGCCGCGACGCGGGCCTTCATTGACTCGGTTCCCGGCTTGACGCTCACACTCGACTACGGACATTTCGTGGCCGCGGGCATTCCCTCGGGCGAGATTCACTCGCTGCTGCCTTATGCTTCGCACGTCCACGTGCGGGCAGGCGCGCCGGGCAAGTTGCAAACCACGCTTGATGAAAACACGATCGACTTCGCAGGAATCGTTCGCCGTTTGAGCAAGCGCAGGTACCGTGGCTCTTTGGCCGTTGAGTACGTCTGGACCGAGTGGCAACAATGCAACCGCACCGATAATGTTTCCGAAACGGTGCTCCTCCGGCGACTACTGGAGAAGCTGGGCCGAAAGCGTCTCAGCCGCGCGGCCGGAAGAAAGGAATCGCAGCATGTTTGATCTTTCAGGGCAGTTTGCTCTGGTAACCGGAGCTGCCACGGGTATTGGCGAAGCCATTGCAAAGCGCCTGGCCGAGGCCGGAGCGACGGTCTGCATCGCCGATCTGGATGGAGCCGGGGCGGCACAAGCGGCGAAGCGAATGGAGAACGGCGCCATATCGATCGCGCTCGACGTGAGCGACGCCGAGTCGGTTAATCGCGCTGTGGCCGATCTGGTTTCTACAGGCAAGGCCATCGACATTGTGGTGAACAACGCAGGACTGGCCGGAAAAGCCGCGCCGGTGTGGGAGCAAAGCGACTCCGACTGGCACAAGGTGATGGCCGTTAACCTGCATGGGCCGTTTTACCTTTGCCGCGCCGTGATTCCGCACATGCGCAGCCGGAGGTACGGCCGCATTGTGAATATTGCTTCGGTCGCGGGCAAGGAAGGCAATCCGAACATGACTGCCTACTCGGCCTCGAAGGCTGCCCTCATCGGGCTTACGAAATCGATGGCCAAAGAGGTGGCGGGTGAGGGCATCTGTATCAACGCGGTCTCGCCTGCGGTGATTCGCACCACGATTCTTGATCAACTTACGGCGCAGCAGGTCGATTACATGGTCCAACGCATCCCGATGAAGCGCACCGGGCAACCGGAAGAGGTCGCTGCTGTGGTGCACTTTCTTGCCAGCCGCGACTGTTCCTTTGTCACCGGCCAGTGCTACGACGTAAGCGGCGGCAGGTCGACGTATTAGCCGGAAGAAGTTTTTTCGCTGATTGCCGGTCTTGTGCCACCACCCCCACCCCCAACACTTCAAGCTAAAGCCCGCTATTCCAGTGGGCTTTTCTTTTGGGCCGAAAAACCGCTCGGGCACCGAAGGAGGGTTGGGGACACTTCGTATCGATGCTTCGCGTCGATATTTCGCGGCGACATTTCGCGTTGAGGGGGGATCGATGGCGATGATTGCCATCCATTGAGTGCAACGCGGCGTGGACGTCAACGAGCTACCGACGGCGTTTCCTTCGCAACCCTGTGCCGGAAAAGCGCGTCGCCCATCGGCCTGCCAGAGGCGTGCCAGCATCGGATCGTCTCATAGACCATCACGGTTATATAAGTTACTGCGATCCACAAAATGACGGCTTCAATCGGCAGGTCGTCCCAGGCGCGGATGTATAAGCCCAGCATCGCAGTGTGCTGATAGGACCACCAGCCGTAGGGAATGGCCAGGGTGGCTTCCCAGAGCAAGCTGATCAGCAGAATCATGAAAAGGGTGAGGCTCAGGGCGCGCCAGTTGATCACGCGATTTACCGCACGGTAGAGGACCATGGACGGAAGAAACGCAGCAATAACCTGGAAGGTGAAATAGCCCGGAAAGCCGGGAAAGCCGGGTTGTGCCAGCCGTCGGTAAACGATGGCGCCACCAATGAGCATGATCGCGAGGATGAGCGACATGGCGTGGAACCCAAGGAGACGATCGAAACTGGTTCGTTGCGCGTCGTCCAACGGCACGGCGAAGGTCTTCAGCCAATATCCATCGAGCCAAACGTAGATCGACAACACCGCCAGAAAGCCGGTGAGATAGAAGATATATTCCTCGATCGGGACCGTATGGCCCAGCGCGAGCGCCGGAATGCGCAGCGTGGCATCGCGGT
>JASIJX010000106.1 GCA_030049955.1 Acidobacteriaceae bacterium | reverse complement strand
TTTACATCGTGCGAGAGATCGAGAAATGATCCCGCGGGCCGTGCGAAAAGATACTGCTGGTTCACGGGGTTGGTGTTCCACGTAGTTCTCAGCCCTGCAATCAGCGTGATGCGCGTATTCGGCTTGTACGTGTCCATCGCATACAGATCAAGATTGCCCACAGCGATGCGCTCATTGAACGACACCGGAAATGTCTGACTCTCCGTGTAGGCGGCACCATAGGTGAACTCAGCCAGGTCGTCATAGAGTGCGTCAGGGACGCTACCTTCGCCCAGATCGTAGTCGCTGACGTCGACGCGGCGGGAGTTCACGCCGAACCGATACTCCTGCTTCCCACGCGTCCAATCGAGATTGTCGTTCACCTGCCATTGAGTCACCTTTCGTCCCTGCGGATAGGTATTGTTTTCGCCGCCGATTGCAGTAAAGGGTGCATTGTTGCTGCCGGGAGCAAGCGTGATCGGAAAGGTCGCCATGACCGAAGCAAAATTATTGGGCTCAAAAATACTCGAATACCAGCTCGTTCCCGGGTTGAACTGGTTCACCAGGTTGGCGCGGTAGATGTGTGTGTAGCCGGCCACCAGCGTGTACTGCGGCTGCGGCGAGTAGGCATTAAAGACAGAGTTGATGGTATCCGTAAAGGCAGCTTGCAATCCTGTGTCCTGCTGATAGCGGTACCACACCGTGTCCTTGGCATTGATAGTGTGATCGATTTTGACGATCAGCAGGTTTTCGTAATCGCCATTTTGTAGTGACTCCTCGCGCTGGTTAGCACAGCCGCTGCCGTCGAACAGGTTCCCGCTGCTTTGGGTTCCATGCAACAGCACGCCAGTTGCATCCAGCGGACACGATGTTACCGGAACCGGAGTGCCGGCCACGTTGCGATATAAGGCAAACATGGAGCGGTAGAAAGAAACTTCCTGTGGCTGGGCGGGCAGAGTCGTGCCGGTTATTGGATCAACGCCACCTTGCGCGAGCTGGCTCAGCACGTATTGCTGGTATGCGGGAGATGGCACAACAGCCTGGCTGACGATCGGCAGCGCGATGCGAACACCTTCGTAGCTGGTAAAGAAGAAGAGCCTGTCTTTACGGATCGGACCGCCCAGGCTGGCGCCGAAATGGTTCACATTCGAGCGCGGCTTCGGCGTGATGTTGCCCGAAGTGTCGTTGGCGTGCAAAAAGTAATTCTCCGCGCTGAACAGCGATCCATCCCATAGCTCATAGAGGTCGCCGTGAAACACGTTGGTTCCAGACTTGGTGAAGTAGTTCACCTGCGATGCACCGTAGCGGCCTTTATCCACGGAGTACGAGTTGGTATTTACGGTCGTCTGGTCGACGGCATCGAGGCCGAGCACCAGATTTGTCGACAGGCCAATATTCAATCCGAGCCACGGATCGTTGGTGTCGTAGCCATCAAGAATGTACCCGTTCGACGTCGCCGGAAGTCCGTTGAACTCGACATTGCCGTATCCTCCCGCAGCCTTGGCATCGTTCGACGATCCCGCCGTATTCATCAGCGCTCCGGGAGCGAACTGGGCCACGAATGTCAGGTCCGATCCTGCGTTGGGTAGATTCGTGATGGTTTCAGCCTGGATGGTCGTAGTGGTATTGGGGTTTTCCAGAGTGAGAAGCGACTGCTGGGCGGTCACTTCCACGGTCTGCGGTTCGGCCGACACGGCGAGATTGAAGTTGAGCGTCGCCGTACGGCCGACCTCGACTGCGATCGACTGTGAGGTTTGTGCCGCAAATCCGGGCGCACTCACATGCACCGTATACGTGCCGGGATTAACCTGCGAGAACAGAAAACGCCCGTCCGGGTTGGTCAGCATTTTGCGTGAGGTCTTTGTATCAACCTCAGTCGTCGTGACTTCAGCATTAGATAAAGCAGCGCCAGACGCGTCTAGCACGACGCCCGATATAGCACTGGAAGTGCCACTTTGAGCGGCCAGCGGACGACAGCTAACTAAGACCAGTATCAAAAATAAGGGGAAATCATACCGTACTGTCCGTTTGTATTTCACAAAGACCTCCTATGGTGGATGAAATCTCCAGGATCGGGAGGACCTAGGTTAACTATGATTAATACTACAGCATAAGGCATGATTAAAATCAAAGATGAGAGGAGACGGCCTGGATTGCAATTCCGTGTTTCAAAACGGCCGAGTCGATTTGCACAACTCATCCCCCTTCTGACGTACCCTGATCGGGAGGAGTTCCATGTCTGAACCAGAATCTGCCGCTACGCACCGTCACGCACCCACGGGCCCGGCGCGGCCCCAACTGTCTGAGCCGAGCTACGCGGAGCGCGTGCGTACCCTGGCTTCGCTCGTTACCGTCGGAACGCTGTCGACGATGTCACGCCGACATCCTGGCTTTCCCTTCGGTTCGCTGATGCCTTTTGCCCTCGATCCTGCCGGTCGTCCCATTTTCCTCATCAGCAGTATGGCCATGCACACCCAGAACCTCAGCGCCGATCCGAAATGCAGCCTCTTTGTCGCCCAGCCAAGTCCCGACGGTGATCCTCTGGGAGCAGCTCGCGCTACCCTGATCGGCAATGCGCTGCCTGTTCCCGCGGCCGATCTAGTTGCAGTGCGCGAAGTCTACGAAGCACGTCATCCCAATAGTCGCTATTGGGTCGATTTCCCCGATTTCAGCTTCTATCGCCTGCAGCCTGCTGATCTCTACTATGTCGGCGGATTTGGCGTTATGGGCTGGGTCGAAGTCAACGAGTACGAGGTAGCTTCCCCTGATCCTCTGGCCGCATCTGCCCCGGGCATCCTCGCGCATATGAATTCCGACCACGCCGACTCTATGATTCTTCTGGCGCAGACACATTCGCAACTCGAGGCGACGGAAGCAACGATGACCTCCATCGACCGCCTCGGCTTCACGCTGCGACTGAAGACTGCCGAAGGCATGAAGGGCACTCGCATCAATTTCCCCCGCGAAGTCCGCACGCCGCAGGAGACGCGCAAAGTGCTTGTGGAGATGGTTCGGCGGTCATCTCCCGGAAAACCATGATTGCCTTTTAGTCTGGGCGTCGGATCGGATCGCCCGATCGGTCAAGCACTTCCTCGAAGTGCTCGACGAGCTGAACCGGCTCAACATCGAGTTCGTCTCAGGTCTCAGTCTCGGTCAGTGGCGAAAAACTATGGCGCCTCCCGGGCTACCATCCACCGCGTGCTCCGCGAGTACGCTCCAACTACACAGGCCTCAAGCCTCGCTACTGCACCGTCAAAGTAATTGTCCCAACGGTTGTACTAACCGATCCTGCAGTTCCAGTCACAGTGATCGTGTAGCCTCCGGCGGTTGTGCCAGGGTTTCCGCCGCCTCCACTACCACCTCCGCTGCTGCTATGGCCGCCACAGCCAACTACACCGATTAAGACAAATAGAAGAAGCATACCGGGGAACACTAACCAACTGCGCCGTCTTCTTGGAAGTGCCAGAAACACAATTAGGGCTAATGCCGTTCCACCCGTCGGCCAAATGAGTTTCTTGATATCGCTTTTCGAGCTCGAAGCTGCAGTCGTGGAGACGGTTAATGTCGACGTTTGCACCGTCGCTCCGTTGATGACGACGCTGGTCGGACTCAAGCTGCACGAGGGCATGTCGCTCACATTGGTCATCGTCGTTGTGACTGCGCAGCTCAGATTGATCGTTCCGGTAAATCCGTTTGTTCCGACGATACTGATTGTTCCCGTATTCCCAGTGGTCGCGCCGGGAGTGACAGAGATGGCTGTGGTGCTGCCGCTGCCTGCGGTGAAGCTTGGTTGAGGTGTAATGCTGAGCGAAATGCTGGTTATCGCAGTCGTCGTACCCGAGGTCCCGGTTATGGTGACTGTGACAGCAGAAGACGTGACCTGCGCCGACGCGCTGGCCGTCAATGTGAGCACTTGGGTTCCCGATGCGGAGCCGGCGGCAAAGGACGACGTAACGCCATTCGGCAGTCCGCTCGCAGCGAGCGCGACGGTGCCGGAAAAGCCTCCAAAGTCAGCGACGGTGATTGTGCTTGTTACGCTACCACCCTGCGCCACGGAAACACTGACAGGTGCTGGCGATAACGTAAAGCCCGGAGCCGTAGTGACGGTGAAGTTCTCCGTGTCGGTAACAGTGATTGTTTCGTTGTCTGGAGGACCGGGAACTGTCGCAGGTGGCGCCGGCGGGGGTGCCGTGGGGCAGGTCGACCCGGTTGGACATTCTCCGTCCAGCACGATTGATTGCGTGTAACTATTCGGGCTTGACGATGCCGTGCTTGTGAGGTTGCTCAGTCCGGCATTGTCGGTGAACGTCAGCGTGCCATTGTCCGTGCTTGGCGCGGAACCTGTATAGGTAATCGTCAACGTGCAGAAGCCGCCGGTGGGCAGCGTGGCTGACGACGCGCCGGTTGCACTGGCGCCGTTAAAGCACTGGAACGCAGATGGCGTAAAGACCGCGCCCGTGGAAATCGCAATGGATGTAATGGAAGTAAGCGTCATCGAGGCTTGTCCGATATTCTCGATGGCGATGGTTTGCTGATTTCCTGATTGCCCGCCGAAGGTAAGCGGGCTGCCGGTGGAGAAAAACGCCACTGGCGCGCTTACGCTGATCGGCGCACTCAAAGTGAAAGCATTCACAACATCGGCGTCGGAAACCGAGATGGACTCGTTGTCAACAATGCCCACTGCGATTATGAGCTGATAAGTCAGAGAGGCCGTGTCGCCCAAGGAGTCTGTCACCAGTGCGTTGAAGCTCACAGTGCCCGCAGTTGTTGGCGTTCCGGAAATGACGCCGGCGGGCGACAATGTTAGGCCGTCTGCCGAGAACCCGGTCCATGTGTACGGGCTACCGCTGCCGCCCGAGGCGGTCAGCGTCTGTGAATACACCGTTCCCGCAATGCCGACAGGCAGAGAAGTCGGGTTAATCATAATCGGCGGGTAAACAGTGAGCTGGATTTGAATTGAATTGGCGCTATAGTTGACGTCGCCTGCATAGCTGACGGTGATCGTGTATTGGCCTGCCTCCAGAGTATTGGGAACGGAGATGGACGCCGTTCCATTGGTGACCGGCAGTGACCCGCACGCGAAAGCGTTATTGCTTACACTGCAACTCAATCCGCCTGTAGGTGTGGCGATTCCGCTGCCGGAGTATTGCCCCGCAATGTTGACAGGGATGGAACCGCCCTGGCCGCTCAACAGGTACACAGGCGGAGTGGGGCCGGTCAGGGTGACGTTTGCCTTGCCCACGACCACCGCTGAGGTTGCGCTGGTGAGCGTGCTGGCCTGGAAGTTCGCGTCGCCAAGATATTGCGCCGCGTAGGTATGACTGCCGACGGCTGGCACGCTGACGGTATAGGTGGCCGCTGCTCCCGACACGGTTGAGACCGGCGTCAGAGCCGTTGACCCATCATAGAAAGCCACTGATCCCGTGGGTATGGTGCCAAGCACGTTCGACGGGCTGATGCTGGCGTTGATGGTTGCGCTCTGGCCATAAACGATTGAGGTCGCCGACGGCGTAACGGTCAGTGCGGTTGGAGCAAAAGTGTTGGTCAGCGAGAAGCTCGCAGGCGTGCCAACGCCAGCGACCGTTGCGCTTACGGTGTACGCTGTTGAGCTGGCGATGCCGTTCGCGGTCGCCGTCACACTGGCATTTCCGCTACTGTTGGTGGTCGCCGTGGATGAGGAAAGGCTCGCGCTCGCTCCCGAAGCCGGCGCAGCGAAAGTCACGGTTACACCGGAAACGGGATTGTTATTCGAGTCGGCGACCTCGACGATCAGTTGATTGGGGAACGTGGAACCGATGGCCGTGCTCTGGCCGCTGCCGGAGACGACGGTAATGGATGCAGGCGTCGGCTGCGATATGGAACAAGGGTTCGCAGGCGGCGTAAGGTACTCGAGCGCGGCGGGTGTCGCCGGCGGCGGATATTGAACAGGTGGCTCGATGGCGTAGATGAAGCCCGAGTCCGAATTTACCACCGGATAATCGAGCGCCGTGAGACTCGCCCCATTGCCGATCACAGTGGTGAGCGAGGGGCTGCCCGCGCACAACGGCGTAGTGACGCCGAGAGCACCGGAATTGTACGCACTCTCAGACAGCGCAATCTCCGTGGACACAGGATCGTAATTGAGCTGCACCCACGGGCCCTTTTCGCCATTCGGCCCGGCCATCGCAACGCTCGAGCTCAGCACCGTCTCCTGCAAAGCGGAATAGTTGTACTCAATCAGCTCTCCGGGCGCCTCAGGGTCGCTTGGGTTGAAGGCGAAGGCGTAGACCAGATTGTCTGCAGCGTTGATATCGGCACCACTGATGGCGTAGTAAGCCGCCACCGGGGAGATGGTCGAGACCGCGGCCGGAGGTATCACGATGTCAACGGTGTTGTAAGCTGTTCCGGGTTGCGTATTGTTGAAGAAGCTGAATCCCGAAACGGTGGTGTTGAGGACCGTTACCGGCGGCGTGCTGCTGGAGTACGTCGTAGAACTGGCTTTGGGATTTTCGTTGACCAGCGCCAGCTCCCCGTTGCCGTTGTCGAGCAGCGTACCTACGTTGAATGGAGTCGGGGAGGCGGTGCTCGAAGTCATGTAACCCGCCACGTGCACCGACTTGGCCAACATCGGGTCGTAAACAAAGAAGCCTGACGTCTGGTACGTGCCGGGCAATCCTTCAGTCGAGTCACTGAAATCGTTGATGTACACCAGGCGATCGCCGGTTGGGTCGATCACAATAGGACCGTAGGTTGCGGAATAGTCCAGAGTCTCAGTCGCCGGCGTGGGAGCCGAGGTCCACGGGGCCGTAGGAAGAACATAGAGCATATCGGGGTTGGCGCCGAACGAGTTCACGATATAGACGTTCTTCTGCACAAGATCCACGTTCATCTCGACGTATTCATTCGGAGCTGAAACCAACTGGACGGGCATCGCCTGTGTGCATTGCCCTGGAGTATTGGAAGGTGTTTCGTATCCGGCATACAGGTCGTTGCCGTAGATCATCGATACGTAGATTGTGTTGCTGGCGCCATCAAAGAAAACACCGCCCTGCGACACCGTCGATCCGCTCAGGCTGCTGAAGGCCTGGCAGCTCCCGCTGATTGTGCCGTTTTGCACCAGCGTGACGGAAGAATCGTTATTGAGTACCGCGTTCGTGGTTTGTCCGGATTCATTGTTGGAATTGATGGCGATCGGAGTCGCCGTTCCGCTGACCGTGCCGGGCACCGGTATCGTGCTCTGATTCACAGTAAACGAAACCGTGCTGCTCATGCTTGGTTCGTTCAGCGTATCTCCGGAGAAAGTGGCGTCGATGCTATAAGAGCCGGCCACAGTTTCTGTGAAGCTGCAGGACGCCTGCCAGCTCCCAGCATTCAATTCCACAGACACACTGGAGCACAGGGTGGTCGCAACGCCGTTAAATGTTGCGGTGAAGTTGACTGTCCCGGTTACGGCGCTGCTGTTGGTTGTGAGGGTAGTCGTCGCTGTGATGCTCGCTCCGGTTGTGGCCGGTGAGGGGCTGACGGCAAGCCCGAGCGACGTAGGCGAAGCCACAGTGAACTGGCCCTGCGCCACATTGCCAGCATCGCCGCTTGTTGAGTTCACTTCAATCGCGCTGATAGTGGTAAACCCGCCTTCGGACAGGTTGCTCACCGTGCACGGGGAAGGACAGGAGATGGTCGTTGAACTCAGGCCCGGACCGGGCGGGGTTCCATCCTCCGTGTAGTAGATCGTATCTGCGCTGTTGCCGGCGGTAATTGTGAGGAGTGCAGAGGCCTGGGAAAAGCTCGGCGTCAGCGTCGGCGTCCACTGTGGCTTGTTGAGAAGCCACAGGTAGTTGTTTACCTGGTCTATCAGGTAAGCGGCATGGTTGCTGGAATCGACGAAAAGATGGCCGCCTGCAGGATAGGGCTGTCCGAAAATGGCGGGAAATGTTGCCGACAGCGTGACTGCCTGGGTACTGGCATCCCACAGCTTTATAAATCCACCGTCGGTCGCATCCGAGCCGGAGATCCATGCCTGATAGCTCGAGGTATCCGGCTCAATGTCGTAAATGTGTGGCGAGGATGCCGTTTGGGGCGAAGAGACTGTTCC
>JASIJX010000632.1 GCA_030049955.1 Acidobacteriaceae bacterium | reverse complement strand
CCATCAAGTCTTTATAATCAATCAATTGCAATTAGAATTCGAGTTGTTAGCACTTTTCCGGCCCATTCTGCCAACTTTTCCCATTTGAATGGAACTAGAGAGTGAACTCCTCTCTCTTAAGACGCCATGAATCTGCCGTGATTCTCTGGACGTAGGTTCCGCAGTTCCCTTTCATTTCTGGCTGAATCCATAAACTGCACTGTGGATGCCTAGCGACATGCCCGTTCCTGAGGATTGATTTGCTCTTTTCTGTCCCTTTTTGTCTAGTAAACGGGGCGCTATTTTGAGATGCCATCGGTGGGTCATTCGAGACAGTAGGTGAGCTACCAAACCGTCAGATAAACCAGGGCGTTCTTTCCAGAACTGGATGAAGTTTAAACCCCGGTTCTTTCTGCCTCAGGAACGCGTCGGTGAGGTAGGCAATATCGCCTGCGTATTTCGTTGTTATCGGCTCACCGCAGAGTGAATCGGTGGATGCCCAGTTCAACTTTGTCAAACTCAGGATCTGGAATGCTAAAGCGCGAAGATCGTGTTGGGCCCTTGGTCTACCGTTAGGCTCTTCCGAGTAGATATTTACTTCCAAAGTGAGAGGAGTCCCCAGCGATTTCCGATAAGGATTATAGCCAGTTGTCGATACATACGCTTGGGAGGGGGATGTCGGAACGTAACTCCCACGTTTCAGGCTCCCATCGCCTTCGCCCGAGCGGTCATAAAAGCGGACATTATGTTGAGTGTTTATCCAAACGAAAGAGTACGTTCCCTTGGGTCTCACTGCGCGCGCTGCCTCTAGGATAGCTTTGCGATCATCGCGGGAGAATTTTGCTGAATAGTGGAAGTAAATCGACGGTGTCTCCGAGAGAGGCGAAAGGCGCTCAAGGGTGGATTTCACCAAGCGATAGAAATATTCCCCCTTTCTGTCATAAGGAAACGCTTCGCTATTAGCGGAATAAAAGCCCCAGCGACCATAAGCATTGAATACATTTGCGTAGCCCATCATTCTACTCGCGTTTCTTCGCTGACTCTGTGTGTAGGAGAGACCGACAAAGAAATGTGCGTCCGGGATTGCATCAGGTAAAACCCATGGCACGATGCCGCATTTGGCGACGATGTTGAGCGCTAGATTGAGATCCTTCCAATCAGGGTTCAAAAGCGTGGGAGTATCTACCATTTGGGAGGGGATTCCCGCCTCGAACAGAATTCGCTTGAGCTGATAGTATGGCGAGGATTCGTCGTCGAGCGAGTAGCCTCGTTCGGGTGTGTGGATTAAGAAGAGGCGATCCAGTTCAGCATTCCCATTCCAATCGGGATGTTCCTCTAAAATCCGGGTGCACTCTCCCCGGAGCAAGGGAACGTCCGGGGCCGTGATTATGGAGCTGTATGTGAAACGCGCGCCGAAGGTTCGTTCTGATCCTTTGTACTTGAATTTTCCTGATTTGAGTCTTTCAATCAGTGCAGCCATTTGTTGGCGGTATCCAACGGTGCAAATTGGGACAAGTTCTATGTCATGGGGATCGGTGTTGTAGGCTCCGAACCGAGTGATTCCGTCTCTGATGTCCGCAGATTCGTGGTGATGTTGGAATTCAACATTTGGTTCGGGAATGCTGGAAGCAAACAAGGTATTGATGGATTCCGGTTTTCTCGAAAGCGTTGCGCCGGAGGATTGAACAGCAACAGCGATGTCGCCTGAAATTGAAATTGGGAAAACGGAGGTAGCTAATTCATCGGCTATCGCTTGAGTTTTTGCCGACCTACTTCGGGCCGCATTGGGCTCTGAGGCCAAGCTCTCGCGCTTTATCGCAGAGGATAAATCGAAGCTAATGCCTGCCTTATGTAGTATCAATTCCAGCATCCATACCGGCAGGTTGGGGATGACCTTGTCACTGCGGATTTTTTGAACTGACTCAAACTCAAAGAATTGGACGACCACCCATTCAGTGTCAGCTTCCTGAATCCTGCCGGGTCGCCATCCATTCCAATTCGCAATTGCCGATCTTCCCACGAGTCCTTCCGCGGGAATGTCTGTTAGCAACTCATTTGCATATCGAACATTCTTTATCTCCAATGAATAGTCAATCGCCAAATAAAGCACGTTCCAATACTCTCGCACCTGGAAGGAGTAGGCCGGGTAGAAACGAAGGTACCGGGCAACCTCGGGCGGCAATGCAATTTCCGTGCGTCGTTTGTGCGCTTGTAAACGGTAACCGCCCCTATCTATAAACCAGCCGCTTGACCGGAGCGCGTCAGAGAGTGAGGAGGAGACTTCCTTCTTGATTCGTGCAAAGTCTTCCGTTCGCAGACTCTGGACATTCACGAGCTTTAGCGGGAATAGATTTGTGAACTCCGAACTTGCTTCTCTGCCGCTGGAGGTAGCGCGGAGTGCTGCCTCCCTTTCTGCTGCGTTATTAAACAGAGTCACTCTCGTTTGGAATGGCGTGACATGAAAACGCGGTGCCGGAAGGCCGAGAACTTGCATTTCCTCGCGCATTCGACGCGTCCCTTCGCTTAGCGCTCTTACGAATTCAGCCCCACGCTCATCTTTCATCAATCTCAGCCAGCCCAATAATTTGGGGTTGCGCGGAGCGTGATCGAGTGCAACCTCGGCCAAAGAAAAGTCCTTGGGAACTTCCCTTTCCCTCTGCAAAACTCTACCGGAGTTGTTCACGACGAACGCATCTTTAAACTTCTTGCACTCGATTAGGTATTTCACCGCGTATTCACGATGCGCGACAGCATTCACGACAGCTTCGTCAACGGCGGCGAGAGGGAGCTCCGGTTCGTCCGTAAAGCCGCCAGCCATGTTTCGCTTCTGATACTTCTTAAAGAAGCCCGATTCCTGTAGATAAACCCGAAGGTTCCTGATTTGCTGGGGGAGCGAGCCAGTGAATTCCTTATCTAGAGTGATTACGGATGGGTCCGGCGCTGACTCAGAGAGGGTCTCATACCTTATCAAGCGCACGGCGGCCCAAGGGAGTAGTCGTTGAGGATTGGCCGCAAAGAACAAGAGGCCGGCATTATTGAACAGGTACGAATTTCCGTCCCGGATGAGCGCCCCCGCTTGGAAAAGAAGTTCCTCGTTGCTATATGTATAGCGCGCGTCCGAATGGAAGACCTTTCTGAATTCTGCGAGGAGCGGCTGGTCAACGTCGAGAAGATTGAAAGGGCAACATGGTTCCTCCTCGAAGCTAATAATCCTTTTGTCTCGACGCAACTGGTCCTTTTGTTCTGATGAGAGAAGCGCGTTTTGAGCCCCGTGTCTTCTCCAGGCGCTTGGGGAAAGACCGATTGTTTCGCAGATCGCATTTGCGATGAACGGGACATAGATTAAGCAGACCTTGGCAGTCTTGCCCGTTGAATCGCTACACTCGTGGAGCTTCACCCGTGAGTTTTGGTTAAGTAGCCAATTTGAGGGCTGCGAGATAGAATTGCGTTGCTCATCGCTCAGATGCGAAAGTCCTGTTACCGCGCCGGTTTTTGAAATGCCGAGCGCCAGGAGTCCGCCCTCGTGGTTCTCATTGGCAAACGCAGAAATAGTTGCCTTGAGGTGATCGATGAGCGCCGCGATTTGATTCTTTGGCACGTACCCGCCGGGGTCGACTGCGCAGGCTTCCTTGCGATCAAAGAATTGATCCTCTAGGTCGACGTCTCGCGCGGATGTCAGTAGGTTCCAATACTTGTTCGGATCCTCAAATACCTCAAGCGGTTTAGGCATGATCGTCCCAGAAACTGCACTGCAACAAGAATTTGCACCGGTGACCTGAGTATAGCGCTCCCGAAGATAGAATTAACGCGATATTCGGGGGATTCTGGATTGTTGCAGACATTAGTCTTGGAAAGTCAGCTAGTGTGCAGGCAAAGCGAGACTACAAGGCAATGCCCTGTGTTTCCCAAGGCATCTTGGCTAGGCCGCAGAGCTCATTCAGGCTCAGTTCGGCGCGATTTCTCTGGTTCAAGATCGATTCAACTGAGGCGGGGCTGAGTGAAGCTAATCGGAAGATCACGCGGATGTAGCGCGAAGAAACATGGTGCAGCTTGGCGAGATCGCGCAGATCCGAGGCTTCGCCAGAGATTAGTTGATCGTACCAAAGCCGAGCGCGCGCGATAGCCTTGAGAATTGCGACGCGGGTTGCTTCCGGCGGAGCGGGATTTTCACCGACGACGAGACGAAGGGCCTTGCCTTTTTGAATATGTCGGAAGGGGCAATCTAGCGATATGATTCGCTCGCGATCGGGCATGGATTGTGCGTTCTTGGCCCCGGCGGATTTATGCGCAAGGATGACCTGTTCAAGCTGTTGAGCGCGGATTCTGATTTCAACGTGGTCGGGATGAACGATTACGCGGTCCAGAATTGCTTTGAGGAACTCTTCCTGAAACGCAGTCGTGCGCGAGGCCCAGGCAGAAGCGGTTGCTGAAGCTTGCGCGATGAGAGCGGAGTAGCGGCGACCGTTGTGATTGTCATTGTCGCCGAAGATTGCGAGCAGTTCCTCGGGTGTCTGTAACAGCCGGACAATCCGACCTGCGACCGCAGCTTCAAGGTCGTGAGCCGGGATTCGCGCGGGAACATGTGTCTCGGTTGCTTTCCGGATAATGGCCTGCGAGGCGTAGTAGCGGTAGCGGCGTCCAGTTTTATTTGTATGCGTTGGCGTGAAGAGAGTGCCGGCTGAGTCGAAGATGATGCCCGTTAAGAGGCTGACCTTCGTAGCTCGCGGCTTCCGGCGTTCGCCTTGGCGATTGTCGTTCAATAGGGCCTGAACTTTGTCCCAGGTTTCGCGATCGACAATGGCCTCGTGCTGTCCCGGGTAGGTGTCGTTTCTGTGGCGAATGAGACCCATGTACAGAGGGTTTCGTAGCATCTGGTAAAGAGGGCCGCGGGTAAAATCGTTGCCTCCTTTACTGCGAACATCATTTGTCCTTAGCCAATCCTGCAGAGCCAGAACCGATCTCTGCTCGAGGAAACTCTGAAAGATCAGCCGCACGCGTGCGGCCTCCTCCTGGTTGATGACCAGCTTTCGGTCGCGCACTTCATAGCCGAGCGGGACCGTTCCTCCCATCCACATCCCCTTCTTCTTCGAGGCGGCAATCTTGTCGCGAATGCGCTCGCCGGTCACCTCGCGCTCAAACTGCGCAAAGGACAGCAGCACGTTGAGCGTGAGACGGCCCATGGAACTCGTGGTATTGAACTGCTGCGTGACGGAAACGAAGCTGATTTCCTGCTTATCGAATTGATCGATGATCTTGGCGAAGTCAGCCAGGGACCGGGTCAACCGGTCCACCTTGTAGACAACCACGACATTTACTTTGCCCGCCTCGATGTCGGCCATCAGGCGTTTGAGTGCCGGCCGGTCCAGGTTGCCGCCGGAGAAGCCGCCGTCATCGTAATAGGCGCTGATCGCATGCCAGCCCTCGTGGCGCTGGCTGCGGATGTAGGCTTCGCACGCCTCGCGTTGGGCATCGAGCGAGTTGAAGGATTGCTCCAGACCCTCTTCGGATGACTTGCGGGTGTAGATAGCGCAGCGAATTTGACCCATTACGCAGCCACCTTCGCGCGGCGCTTGGTGCCAAAAAAGGCCGGACCCGACCACCGCGTTCCGGTGATGGCGCGCGCGATCTCGGAGAGGCTGCCATATTTACGGCCATCGTATTCGTAGCCGTCTGGAAGAACCGAGACCTCGTGCAATCTTCCTTGCCACTCCCGAACGATCCGGGTGCCTGGTTTGGGACGGAAGGTTGGCACGCTGACAGGCCGATATCCCGATCCATCACACTCAATCAGCGCACGAAGCTGCTTCGCGATGGATGCTCTCAGGCCACCATAGGCCCTCTCCTGCAGGCGATAGGCAAGTATTCGGATGATAGTTTCGCGGCGCAAGGTGCGGCTGGGTAACTTTCCGAAGTGTTCCTTCCACGTGGTATCGAGGGTCTTGCGAGCCATTTTTGGCAATGCGGCAAGTTGCTGGTCGATCGAGACTTTCATAGCACTCCCAGGCGTAAATTGGCCGGTTTTCTCTCGGCATTCCATTTCCGCTCTGAGTGGGCGAAGAGTCAAGCGAACTTTTTCTTTATTTATGCCTAGTGGGGCAGAATCGTCCGCGGAAAAGGCCGACCTTCAGTGGACGTATTTCGGAGGAATCGAGCGCGGGGAGCGAAAACTGTTGATCAACTTCGCTTTTCCCGCGCTCTTGAGGTCAAGCCATCCATGCTGATGATAACTATTCATGCCGGCGCCTGAATTCTCAATCCTCAGGATCCCAGTCGTACCCAGGCGGCTATTCCGTCTGCATGATTGCTGAGGATGTCGAGCGCCTGCGAAGTGGAGTCAACCTGGTCGTCGTGCTTCGAGCCAGGGAAACCTGTGATTTCGCGAATGTACTCGTCAAGCCAGGGAGCTTGCTTGGGCAAGTGCACCTTACCGTTCTCAAATTTTATGGACTGCGCTGCGAACCGCATGTATTTATCGCTGCCGGGTGCAGGCTTGTACGGCTCAACTGCACAAACTCCCTCGGCCTGAATCTCCTGGATGAGAGCGATGCCGGAGGCCTTGTCCTCTATCAGGAGCTTGTATGGATTAAATTTCTGATTCTGCTCCGCGACCGCCCGCTTCAGTGTTGGATAAGTCAGACGCCTGCGAAAAACATCCAAAAGGTAGAACTCTCCGTTTGAAAGGCCCCATGTGGTGCAGACGCTGTAGTCATTCATTTCGTCTGCCTTGTTGGCCGTGTCCCAGCTTTGCAGGACGTAGGAGAAGTGATCCGGTCGTTGGGCGAGTTCGTAGAATTTGAGCCATTCCCGCTTGACCAAGCCACCCTCCCGCGATGTCGGGCTCTGCTGATACTGGCTCTGAAAGTTGTACTCACCGATGGAGTCGCGAATTTTACGGTAGGTTTCGACTGAATCGCGTTCGGGGTGAAGGGCTTCGCCGGCTTTACGGGTGAAGCGGCCTCCCCCGAGCAGGCTCTGATACAAGAAGGACTCGTCCTCGACTGCGACGGCCGGGAGGGAAAGCACTTCCCAGTCCTCGCGGTCCATCACCTCGCCGACCAGGTCCTCCTGGTGGAGGCGTTGCATGACAATTATGATGACCCCATTCTCCTTGCTATTCAGACGGCTCAAGAGAGTGTTGGAGTACCAGTCGTTGGCGGCGCGCCGGCGCGTCTCTGAAAGGGCATCATCGGGCTTAAGAATGTCGTCAAGAATGATGACGTCGGCTCCGCGGCCAGTCAGAACACCACCGACCGAGGTCGCCATTCGAACTCCCTGCGCAGTTGTCATGAATTCCCCGACGGAATTCTTGGATTCTGAAAGTGCCGTCCGAGGGAACAAATTGCGGTAGAAATCGCTGCTCATCAGGGTGCGGCAATCGCGCGCGTGCTTATCTGCAAGGTCCTGGCCATAGCTCGCGCAAATAATCTGGGTTGCCGGGGCGTGGCCGTGTAGCCAGGCCGGAAAGGCGACGCTGGCCGCGTGCGATTTCAGCGTTCGCGGCGGAAGGTTAATGATAAGCCGCTTGGTCTTGCCCGTGCGGCATTTTTCGAGTGTGGCGGCCAGTAGTTCAATATACTGGCCGGCCTGGAAGTCAGTTTGGGGGTTCAATTCGCAAAATGAGCGCTCGATGAAGCTCCCGAGATCATTCCGCAAAATTGTCTGGTACTCCTCGATCGACAGCTCCGTGACGGCACTCATTGCGCACCCTCCGAGTCAGAATTGATATGGGAAATTCTCGAAAACCGCTGTTGTAGGCGCTCCAGCAATCTTTGGTCGAGTTCGCCGAGCTGTGGGGCCGTGGTTTCGGTGATAGCGGTCTCCTCCGCTTTTTGAACCAGTGTCACGAAATCGCGCGCGGCGCGCAGGTCGCCTTTAGCCGATTTCGTGCTTATCTGCATGGCCGTTGCCTCAAGCATCGTGACCTTGCGGGTGCCGCGCGGACCGTTCACCAGGACCCTTTGCCGGCTGGCGTTCAGGAACGCTGTGGCCCAGTTTTTGGTGCCCTTCGGGCGCCCCTTCGGATTACCGGATGCGCCCTTCTGGAATCGGTTCTTTGCCGGCGGTTTGCCGTAACCAACCTCATATTGATCATTCGAATCAGGCATTCTGGCCCTCCTTTTGCTGAGCGATCTCATCGAAGCGCCTTCCAGTTACGGCGTGCACCGCACTCTCTCCGGTGTACTTCTGCCAGCGTCGGATGGCGACATCGACGTAAATTGGGTCGATTTCAATTCCGCAGCAGATGCGGCCTACGCGCTCGGCAGCCATAAGAGTCGTACCTGAGCCTAAGAACGCATCGATAACTATCTCGCCGCGCGCAGTGCAGTCCAGGATCGCATCGGCTACCATCGTCACCGGCTTCACGGTCGGGTGCATTGCCAGGAGATTGCCTTCGTCGCTTTGCTTCGAGAATGTCTGGACCCCCGGGTACATCCACACGTTGGTGCGATTTCGGCCAAATTGTCCGAGCTGGACATTGTTGCGATGCGATCCAGTCCCTTTCCGGAAGACGGCGACCAGTTCGTGCTGAGAGCGGTAGAAGCTGCCCATTCCGCCGTTGTTCTTCACCCAGATGCACAGGTTGAGGAACTCATCGTAGTTCTGCTGGGCCGCAGCCAGCAGCTCACCGATGTGCCTCCAATCCATGCAGATGAAATGCACGGAATTGTTGGCGCTGAAACTGGCCAGGCATTGCAGACTGGTATTGAGAAACGAGACAAACTCCGCGGCGCTCATTTCCCCCGAGGCCATGGCAAACTCCCGATGCCGGATCCCTCCATTTCCGGTTGCGTGACCGTCGATGCGGACATTGAAAGGTGGATCGGTGAATACCATCGCAGCGCGCCGGGTTCCAAGCAGTTCCCGGTAGGACGCCTGATGGAGCGCATTGGCGCAAAGGATCCTGTGCTTGCCCAGTTGCCACAGGTCGCCCGGCTGACTGATCGGTTCGCGGTCGAAGTCAGGTTCCGGAGATTCATCGTCAGCGGTGGGCTCCGCTTTGGCCTCTTCAAGAATGAGGTCGATCTCGGGAACTTCGAATCCCGTAATCGTGACATCGATTGAATCGACGGTGAGTAAATATTGAAGTTCGATCGCGAGGATTTCCTTATCCCAACCGGCCTTCAGCGCCAGTTGGTTGTCGGCCAGAATATAGGCGCGGATCTGATCGTCGGAAAGCCCCTCGATGCGAATTGTCGGTACACGTTCAATGCCGAGCAGCTTTGCTGCTTGGACTCGACCATGGCCTGCGATGATCCGGTTTCCCACATCGACCATCACGGGATTCAGAAAACCGAACTCCCGGATGCTTTTCGCGAGTTGCCTGATCTGCGGTTTGGAGTGAGTGCGGGCGTTCGACTGGTATGGCTTGAGTGCTTCCGTTGGCTGGTAGACAATGTTGAGGTTTCCGCAATTTCCGGAGGATGAATGTGGATTGATTATGCTCTTCGGTGATGTCATCTAGCTAATGATCTCGAAAATCCGGCAGCCGTTTTCGGATATATTGAGTAAACATTCACATGAAGTTTATACTGTCAATATTATGGACAAGCCGGAGTTTTGGGGCAGATGGGAGAAATACGCCGAAGAGCTCAGATCACCCAAGCCACGCCGCAAGTCTCTAGAAGCGCCCCGCGACGAGAATGAAGTGCTTTTGGAGCAATTTTGCGCCATGTTGAATATTCCGGCCTTCGAGATAAAAAACGTCAACGGAAAGACTCGTTATCGCCTCGTTCCGGGGGAATTTTCAATGGGCAGTCGATCTCTCAGAGACTTACTTAAAGAGTGGAAAGAGTCCGGGCCCAACATGGAAATCATGAAGGCAAATAACCCAGATCTTTGGCACAAGATTGAACGCGTGACCGTTGAGATTAAGCCCACAACAAGTGGCGCTGTTCAGATCAAGCATGTTGGTGTTCCAGCTGAAGAAAAGGGGCTCTCAAGAGAGGAACGATTGATACTTGGATTCTTTCTGATGTTGATCTTGAATCCACTATATGATCGCCTCGGCGGCCCTTGTGTTCGATGCGGCAAGTTCTACATCAAGAAAACCAAGAGGCAAAAGGTCTATTGTTCGAAGCAATGCGGTCTGCTGAAGACTTCTATTGATTGCAATCGAAGAAGCCGCCTGGCAAGACACCATAGGAAGGTGCTGCTCGCGCAAAGCTTGATGGCTAAATGGCAGAAATCCGGCACTAGACGTGACTGGAAACACTGGGTGTCAAGTAAATCGAAGCACACGATCACCGCAAACTGGCTTACGCGAGCACTCAACAAGGGCCAGCTTTCTGAGCCTCATTAATTGGCATGTAGGTGACCCCGAAAGGAGCTGTTGCGTGCGGCACACGGCCAGGCACGCGGATGTTCTGGTTCCCCGGGGCCAGCGTGTTGTTGTCGTCGTCGAGATCGGCAAAAACTGACTTAAGGACGGTTCCTTTGGCAAGCTATACACTAGTTCGAAGCATTCACCATGTCGGCCTCAATGTCTGCATCAGGTGCTTCAGTGCCGATCGGTCCATGTTGCTGCCAGAAGGACCACCGTCACAAATGGGAGGATAGAAGGGGTCAGATCAGTCCTTGACCAGATGCAATGCCTCCTCGCCGCAGAACTCGGTACCTGTTGGTTTGCGACGAGGGATTTCTGTGAGCAACTTTACGGCCTACTCTCCGAGCAAGTGTTTCCGCCGCACGCCTCAATTGGCACCTCGGGGCGGACCAGAAGGACTTAGCACCCCGTACTTTCGAAGAAACTGGAATACCTCATTCTGGGCTCGAAGCTTTTCCGCATCCGGATAAATTCCATGTTGGCCGTTAGGGATGCTGACCAACTCATTCGGCGTTCCGGCCTTATCTAACGCCTGATGGAGGCGTACTGACTGCTCGTAAGGAACTTCGGGATCTGCCGTACCGTGAACCATAATGATCGGAGGAAGGCCTGGGCGAACGTAGGTCATCGGCGACACGCGTTTCGCAAGCTCTTCACGATCGGCTACTCCGGCCATCCATTCAATCGCCCATGCTTTTTCATGGGGCTGATACAAGAACTCCGCGACGTCGGTCGGCCCAAAGAAGTCGACGATTGCAGCTACCTTCACCGGTCTCTGGTCGATGGAGAATGCACAGCCGTCATCAAAGCCTGCCGACTGATCGAGCATGCCCGTCATGAGAGCCAAGTGGCCACCTGCCGAGACGCCTCCAACGACGAGTCGATTTACATCGAACCCATATTCAGCGGCATGTTTGAAGACCCAATGCAGCGCGCAGCGGCAGTCTTCAACAGCTGCAGGAGCACGCGCCTGATTCGCCTGCCGGTAATCTACTTCTACTACGGCCATCCCTTGCGCCAGATAAGGAAGAGCGCTGAAGAGCATGTTGTCCTTGGTGTAGTGGGCCCAACCGCCCCCGTGGTAGAAAACCAGCGTAGGCCGCACGATGGTCTCCGGCCCAGGCGTAAAGACGTTCACTTTGAGGTCCAGATTATCGACCCGGTAATAGACTAGGCCGGGAGGGTCGAGGGGATGGGTTTCGGGATTAGGAAATACACGAATATCGTAGGCTGCTATCGTAGCCCATGCCTCAGCAAGGTCCATCTGGTCCGATGGCGGGGACGGTTGTTGGGCATCAAGATGCAGGAGACTGAGGGAGCAAACGATGAGCAGAATGGGTTTTATCAAAGACGGTTCCTCCATCCACGACATATAGGAAAGCGAGTGTTTGGTGTCAATTTCCAGAGCGTATATCAAGCGGGTCACTTTGGAGGATATGTAGTCGAATGTTGTGTCCGCGAGTTAAACACACTTAGAGCGCCTGATGGCGTGACGATCACCTCGATATAATTGGCCCTGCCCGGCTGTCACGCACCGCAGCCGGGCAGTCACCACAATCAGCGCCGAATGGCCGTCGGGAACGCCCCACCAAGGATATGACGCCCTGAGGCTACTGATTGCTTCCTCGCTTCCTGCACAGTTAATATGCGGGCAGAGATTGCCAACTAACCCAACTATTGCTCCATGATGACAACTGCCGAACGTGCGGGAACTTCAACAGAGCCCACAACCGGATGCAGATCTGGTTGCTCCGGACTCGCCCATTGAAGATTGCCTGCTGGATGGTCCAAAGCGACAGTAGCGGCGATATCTGCGCTCCCAGGGTTGACAACCACTACAGCCCGCTTTCCATCAGTCCGCAAGAAAGTAGAAAAGCCTGTGAATGGTTTCCCAGAAACTGTCACTTCAGCGTCCTGATTGTCTCTGAATTCAGCGTTCCATACATAATCCTGGAATTTTCGGCGGAATGCATCCATCTTGATACCGTAGTTCAGCGTCTCAGGAAAATCCGACAAATTACCTTTGAAGTTGAAAGGTTCGTAGCTAAGGATGTAACGGTAGCGAAGCGCTTCATTGATCATCTCGCGGTCATCGAAGCCGGTAACCGCAATCATCA
>JASIJX010000631.1 GCA_030049955.1 Acidobacteriaceae bacterium | reverse complement strand
GTCTACGAAGGAACCATCGTGCGCAAAGGCGCGGTGCTGGCCGCCGGCGCCATCCTCACGCGCGGCACGCCCGTCTACGATCTCGTCCGCGGCGAAGTGCTGCGCGCCACAGCCGACCACCCGCTGATCATCCCCGAGGCTGCAGTCGTCGTCCCCGGCTCACGCGCCGTCAGCAAAGGCAAAGGCCAGGAGTGGGGATTGAGTGTCTACGCGCCCGTGATCGTAAAGTACCGTGACGAAAAAACCGACCTGAGCACAGCGCTCGAAGATCTGCTGCGATGAAGCAGCGGAGCTGAGGGCGTCAGCCGAGTCACCTGTACAGATGGACGACCGCCTGTTTGGTGCTATGAGCAATTCTGGAGACCTGTCATCGTACGGAATTGCAACCATATCTGACTGCTGCCGCAGCAAGACACATTCAAAGATTCAAGCCGCTACGATGATCTGTTTGTCCTTGTGCAGAGCCTTCATGGTTCTCTGGTCTAAGTTCAGGTGAGCTTGCACCAACTCGGACGGCGTCAGCGCCATCCACTGGTTCAATGATAGATCGGCAAAGCGTGCGCTGCGGAACATCTCCAGGAAACGCAGCGGCTCCTCGCCCGTGTTCTCGACATAGTGCGCCATAGCGAATGGAATATAACCTACATCGCCGGCCTGGTAATCGAAAGTGCGCGCTTTCTCGCCTGACGCGAAGACCGTCATGCGCCCGCGGCCGGAAATATAGTATTGCCATTCATCGTTGGCGTGCCAATGCAATTCGCGCATTCCCCCTGGGTTGATTTCCACCAATGCCGCCGCAATCGTGGAGGCGGCCGGAAAGTTGGAAGAGTCGACAATTCGCACCTGCCCACCGGGGACCTTAATCGGCTTCTGGGCCGACAAGCGGTAACTGTAAGAAACTGGCACGGCTCCGGCCGGAGATTTAACCGCATCCGAAGCCAGTGAACCGGGGACCTTGCCCGCGAAGATGTACCGGTCGTGTACGACATCTATCGGTATATTGGCGAAAGCACTTTCGGAAACGCCGAAGTTTTTGGCCAGAACTTCACGCGGCATATGCTTAAACAAGTCGGTGATCAAGAAAGTCTCGTTTTCCGAGAAGTTTCCGTTGTCAAACACCAGGAGGAATTCGCAACCTTCTTCCAGTGCCTGAATGGAATGGGGAATAACCGATGGAAAATTCCACAAGTCACCCTCACCGACATCGGCAATGAAGTTGCATCCTTGCTCATCGATAGCCGTGATTCGCGCGCGCCCTGCAAGCATGTAGGCCCATTCGGCCTCCTTATGCCAGTGCATCTCGCGGATGCCTCCTGGCTTCAGGCGCATGTTTACCCCAGCGAGCTCCTTAGCCACCGGCAACTCGCGTATCGTCACCTCCCGCGCCCAGCCCCCCGTAACGAGTCGGTTGCGAGCTGTGGCGAACGAAAACTTGAGGTTGGGCATTGTGCCGTTGTCGGTGTAAGGAGAGGCCAACTGGTCGGGATTTTCTGCCTCCAGCGCTACATTGCGCGGCCCCATGATGGAGGCGCCGGTGTCGCCACGGATCGGTCGCGGCCCGTCGCCTGCAGTTTGAGTCCTGTTGGTCATAAATTTCTCCTCCTATTTCTCAAGACTCACGGAAGCTATCCTTCGATTTCCGCTGCGGATCGGCTTATCGCGAAAACAATGCCCCAAAAATACAGTCCTGCTTATGCCTGTGTCCCAGAATTCGCTGGTATAGGAGGGATGCGGGCTAGATATTGTGAGTTGCCGGAGACCTGGCGCATGTCTTCTTTTATAACTATCCACCTAACACCACTAACCGGCCGACTTACCGGCTTGCTGACTCTCCCAGCCCAAAGCGGGCCCGCACCTCATACCTCGACCCCACTGCCCCCAGGTGGCTCTCGTACAACAGAAACTCGCGCGCAATGAATTCCGTGAATTGCGGCTGTGCCTTCACGCGCTCTTTTATCTGCTTGAGTTGCCTCCGTCCCGCATCGCCTTTCGTTCGCGCCAGAGTAATGTGCGGCCGGTAAGGCCGGTCTTCCGGCTCGAATCCGCACGGCCCGGTGTGCGCTGTCACCTGCTGTTGCAGCGTCACAAGCCCGTCTCTCGGTTCCACTTCGACGTGAAAAATTCCGGCGCGCTCAAAGATGCCCACCCCGCACAGCCGAATCGGCACCGACGCCGAGCGGATTTCCCTCAGCCGCGCCGTGATGCACGCGTACTGCTCTTCCGTCGTGGTGCCCAGAAACTGCAGCGTAATGTGCCACGACTCCGGCGCCGACCAGCGAAGCCCATCCATCCCCGAATGCAGCCGCGCACACAGCGCCGACAGCTCGCGCACCACCACGCCAGTCAGCGGAATCCCAATGAACAGCCGCATCACGGAACAAGTGTACGACCACCGCGGCAATGAGAGCCCGGCAATCACCGCGTAGCAGCGTCACGGAGCCACTTGTATCTCCCGCGCAGCAGCCACGGCAACCGGCCTGGCAACTTCGGCCGCCGCTGCAACCCGCGTCACTGCGATCACCGTCATGTCATCCTGCTGTCCGAAACGGCGCGCAGCGTCGACGATCTTCGCAACTGGCTGCATGGCCAGCTCGCCGCAGCGCTCAAATCCGAACAGCTCGCCCTCCGTGTTCTGCGCCTCCACGATGCCATCGGAATAAAACGTCAAGCGCGCGCCGGCCGCCAATTGCACTCGCACAGTTTCGTATTGCGCATCGGCTTTGACGCCCAATGGCAACGCGCCCGGCAGCTCCACTTCCCTGCCATCGACGTATGGCGGCAGGTGGCCCGCATTGGCAATCAGCACGCGCCCATCAGGATGAATGCGCGCCGCCAGTGCCGTAGCAAAGCTGCCGCCCACGCGGCCCGCCAGGCGCTGATTCAGACTGGCCAGAAGCTCTGCCGGCTCGCTCGTGTACTCCGCCACGCCGCGGATCGCGCCCACCAGCACGCTCACCAGCATCGCAGCCGGCAATCCCTTGCCAGCCACATCGCCAATCACCACCAGCAGCGCGCCCTCAGCCGCTGGCAGTATCTGGAAAAAATCCCCGCCCACCTGTTGCGCCGGCTCGTATGCGGTTTCCACTTGAAAGCCAGGGCCAGTCTCGATTGCCTCCGGCAGCATTACCTGCTGCATTTCGCGCGCTGCGGCCATTTCGGTCTCAAGCTTCGCCCGCTGCTGTGCAATCCGCGTGGATCGCAGCACAATGATGAGCGCGAGCGTCAGAACAAAAATACAGCCGGTCAGGTCGACGACGCTGAAGGCAAACGGCCCCACCTGCCGTTGGAAAACCGCCGTCTGAATCCGTAGTGCGGTTTGCGCCCAGGCCGGAACCGTCGAAACTATAAACACGCCAAAGCCGATGTACACCGCAAGGCTTTGGATGAGCGCCGGAATCAGCAGAATACCGGCTTCGCTATTGCCGCGGCGCCAGTGCACAATCAGCAGCACCGGAATCACGCCGGCGAACAAAATCGCCCCCGGCAGCATACTGGCAACCATGCTGATATTCGAACCCGTCCCGCGAACCTTCTCCATCGCGCCGAACAGCAGACCAGCCGCAGAAAGCACGAGCAGCGTCTGCATCCATCGAAACACCGGCACGCGCAAGAACGCGAGGTACATTAATGTCTCAAATACCAGCGTCAGAATCGGAATCAAGGCGTCGATATATGCCGACCAGGCGGGGAGATTGTGAAACATCTCGTAAAACAGGAGTGGCGCGTCCACCGCTACTATAAGTCCCAACAACCCCATCCACAGGTACTCGCGGTGTTGCCGTTCGGCTGCAAACAGCGCCAGCGCAATTAGGCCAAGCGCAAGCGAGCCAAGTTGGTAAAGCCACGTCAGTGCGTGATCGCCGATCGTAACCAGCCAGATGTGATTGCTGAGCGCGGCCTCCTGGCCAAGCGTAAGGTTATAGGGATACAGGCCCGGAAATGCGCTCACCCACTCGTTGCCGGAAATGTAGAGCCGCAGCGCAATCACCAGCGACCCGGTGTGAATCGCCTCATCGGGAATCGGCGTCAGCAGCCGCGCACCGAAAGCCGTAGGCTTGTACGGCGCGACATCCCCGGCCTTCATCACCCGCTCGCCGTTCACAAAAATCTCGAAGGCGCTCGTCAGGTTAAATTCGGCCAGCGCCAGCCCGGTCTGGTTAGGCGCCACCTTCACGTGCAGCCGGTACCAGACGATGCTCGGCCGGTCATGCGGAAAATAAACCTTCAGCGTCTGGCGCGGGTCGACGCGCATCCATCCCGTGTCGTCAAAGTTCGTCTGCGCCCACGCGGGATCGTCGCCGGCTTTCACCAGCCACGTCGATTCAAGGTCAGTGGGCTGACGCAGCGTAGTGGCGTCGAACACCGGCGCGCTGCGCTCCTGCGCCACAGCCGCAACGCCTGCGGCCATCGCCAGCAGAAAAACAAGAAATGCGGCCCGCCGCAGCCGCCGGTGCATGGAAGGATAGCAAGCCATAAGGTGGACTTCACCTCCAGCCGGATGAAGTCCACCCTATCACTTCACTGTGCCGATGGAAACCCGAACCCGGACAGCTACTGCGGCGGCGCCGGCGGCGCGCCCGAATCGCTGGCCCGTTTGGCCACAAACTCTGTTGCCGGCCGGTCGCCCACCTGTCGCGAGAACTTAATAGTGTCCCCGTCCGCCTTGCCCGTGTAGTTGATCTTCATATCGTTGCCGTTGAAGTTCACCACCTGCGCGAACGAAATATTGTCGCCATCCACTTTTCCATCGGTAATGTCGCTATCTCCGCGCGGCGTCGTGATTTTGCCGGTCACGGTCGAACCATCCACGTGAAATTCGAAGGTGATGGTCTGCGTGCCCATTCGCCCCTGCACCTCGGCGGTCCATTTGCCGTTGAAATCGGCGGCCAGCGCGGTCACCGAGCCCAGTGCGAACACCAACGCTGCCAATGCAAGCTTGCGTAGCATAGAGATTTCCTCCGCATCGAGAATGATCCCCGCCAAAAATGGAAATGGCCCGGACTCGGGAATCTGTGTCTGAGGGGACGCATCGCAGAGGCGAGAAGTTTACGACGCGCGCAGAAAATTTGCCCGCGAGAGCAAGGCGCATTGCAACAGGGCACGGCCAGCTATAGCCGCGCCGCAAACGGCGCAATCAATCGAGGGCTTTTGTCTCCACAAGCCAGGTCGCCTGTCGCCAAACCACCCATCAAGCCACGCGCCCGCGCTGAATGTCGTCCACGTTGCGGTCGTACCGCCCCATCAGCGCATTCCAGCGCACGTGCGCCAGGTCCTGGAGCATCCGCGCGCCGTCCTCAAGGTAGCTGATCTGCGTTCGCTCGTCGTGCGCCCAGCTCACCGGAACTTCCTTGATCCGCAAGCCGCGCTTCGTCGCAATGAACAGGATCTCCGGATCGAAGCCCCACCCCTCGATGGTCTGCAGTTGAAACACCGTCTGCGCGGCCGCGCGGGTAAACGCCTTAAACCCGCATTGCGTATCCGCAAACGGCAGCCCCATCACAGCCCGCGTCACAAGATTGAAGCAGCGCCCGAAAAACTGCCGATAGAGCGGCTGGCGGATCGTCTGCCGCGTGCTCTCCAGCCACCGCGATCCAATGGCGATATCAGCGCCACCGGCAATTGCGTCGAACAATCCCTGCGCTTCTTCCATCGGCGCCGAAAGATCGGCATCGGTGAACATCACCACATCGCCCAGCGCGTCCAGCATCCCGTGGCGCACGCTGTATCCCTTGCCGCGGTTGCCGGGGTTTTCTACAAGCCGCACCTCCGGCGCACCTTCGGCAAAGGCGCGCACCGCCTCGACTGTGCGGTCACGCGAGCCGTCGTTGACCACTACCACCTCGGCATACCATCGTTTGGCGCGGATCCACGAAACCACCGATTCGAGCGTCGCGGGAATGCGCCGCGCCTCGTTATAAGCCGGAATGACGATGCTGTAGATGGGGTAAGGCATTGGTGCTTTCGCCGCTAGGCGCCGGCTGCCCGGATTTTCTCCTGGCTGGCATCCTTTGGAGTCTCCGGTCATCATAACCCACCGCGCTGCGCTCTTCCGCACCAAAGTAGGCACCCCCAAGGGTCCGGGCAAATTGCTGATCCCTAAAGGCTAAATTCGAACAGGGGGCTTGCATTTTCCCTCCTGACCGGTCAGAATCCGTTTATGCTGTCTCGGGAGGCGTTCCGAAATGACGAAGGCAGATTTGGTGGAAAAGGTTACAGCACTGGGCGACCTGACCCGCCGCGACGGCGAAGTCATTGTGGAGACGATTTTTGGCTCCGTCATCGGCGCCCTGCAGCGCGGTGACAAGATTGAGATTCGCGGCTTCGGTTCTTTCCGCATCCGCCAGCGCAACCCTCGCATCGGTCGCAATCCCAAAACCGGCGACCGCGTGGAAGTACCCGCAAAAAAGGTTCCGTATTTCAAGCCATCCAAGGAGCTGCGCGACCTTGTGAACCCCGGCGAAGCAGGCAATGGCGCCCCTGCAGCTTCCTGAAATTGCCTGGCATTCCGCCCGTCGCTGTCTCAGAGCGGGTTTTCCGCATTCACTAATGTAATGTCTCTGTCTTGGTTGCCCATCATCGCGGCTGATCTCCCGATCAGCGGTCAGCAGACCTGTCTGCAACAATCAACCTTCCGCCGAACAAGCAGCCTTGCGTGGCGCAGGCGACGCAGACCGGCCAATTTTTTTTTGAAAAACATTGCCAATAATTTCCCGCCAATTTGCTAGCTTGAGAAAAGCCGAGGAAATGGAGTTAATCGGTCGAGCCCTGTCAGGGGCGCAGATCTTAGCCTCGGATGAAGTGAGCCGGCTCCGCCGGCAAACGCAATCCGGGGAAAGCAAAAGCATTTCCACTGCAGGAAGCGCAGGCGTCCGATCTTCCAGGCTGGCCCGGAAAACAGGGTGGCAGGCCCATAGCGGTTCCAGAGTTGCTGCATCCGAAGGTACGCTGCTGAGTGGTATTTTCCTCAAAAGAATGCCACCATCCGCAGCCCTCAAAAGGGCACGTTAGCTCTGAAACGCTCTAAACGATTGAAAACAAAACAGCTGTAAACAATCCATTTAGAATCAAATAGATGGACCGGCGCACCCGTCATAAGCCATTTGCTTTCAAATAAATGCCGAAAGATGAGGGGGTGGGGGCCTAACTCCGCAAACACCGCTGACACCACTAACCCCGCTGTCTCACCCCAATTACGCCCATCATCCGCCCCGCGTGGCCGCGCGATGAGCGGTGCGAGTAGAACAGATCCCGGTGGCACGCCGTGCAGCCGCCCACAACGGAAATCGCCGCTGAGCGAACGCCCGCATCGAGCAACTGCCGGCGGTTGGCCTCGATCAGGTCGATATGAGTCTGCGGTCCAATGTCGGAGTGGCCCGGAGCGCGCTGCGTGAGGAAGAGCATCGGGTATTTGTTGCGCACCACGTCGGTCGAGTAGACCTCATGCACAAGCTCCCGCGCATAAACGAACTGCGACTCGAACTCCGAGATCACCTCTTCGCCCACGGAATAGCAGCAGGGACCGTTGCCTGGTCCGATC
The DNA here is from genome assembly GCA_030049955.1 of Acidobacteriaceae bacterium. The sequence continues at coordinate 3,756 of JASIJX010000631.1, read as the reverse complement.
GCAGCAATCAGGTCCTCGGGTTGGGAGCCGAACTCGAGCCGCATGCGGCCCACGCCAATTTCCACGATGCGCCGAACGGTGCCGCGCCAGCCCGCATGGAAGGCCCCAACCACGCGCCGCCGCCGGTCGGCAACCAGCACAGGAATGCAGTCGGCCACCTGCACGGCCAGCAAGAGTCCGGGCTCGTCGGTTATAACGCCGTCAGCGCGTCGTGGCCGGTCGCATCCAGCATCATCGGACACGGCGCGGACAACCAGGTTCGAGTGGAACTGCCGAACCGTAACCACCGGCGTCTCGGCATTGCCGGTGACGGCTTCGACCAGCAAGCGCCGGTTCTCAAGAACCGCGGAGCGATCATCATCGGCCGTGAATCCCAGGTTCAGTTCGGATTCCGCATCGTCAGGGCAATAGGCGCGGCTGCGCCCGCCCTTGCGCGTGCTGAACCCGCTCCATAGCCACGGCAGATCCCATCCTGCTGCGTGGCCGGCAATTGGCAGCCACCAAACGCCGTTCGCGGCGCGCATTGGCGCCGAAACCGGCCGCATAAGCTCCTCGGGCGCAGCGGGAGATTGACGCGCTGTGCGTCTGAGCGCCAAAGACCCGCCGCGGCGGCTGCGGGCCAAGCCGGCAATAGAAAAGTCGGCGTCAATCGCCGCCAGCCTGGTTGCCAGCGAAGAAGAAGGACGGGTAGAAGAGCGCATGCAGCTTCAATTCTATTGGGGACAGGAACGGGATGGACCGAAGCAGGCAACAAGGCGAAGCAAGCATGTGGGCCTGCCTTCCGGCAGGCCCGCTTGAGAGGCACTTTTTGGGAGGGAATCCAGGGGGGACGGTGAGGAGAGGTCCGTTCGGACCTTCAAAAAGGAGTAGTTACCTTTCTCGGAAGGGACATCATCGGGGAAGCCTCTGCTTGTTATTTATACAGATGCACACCCGGTCGAAAGGTTTGCTGAAAATTTGAGACAGGCACTTTATCTGTGGAAATTCCCAAAAGAGTTCACTTCACCTCTCTGTCACACTTCGAATCCAGAAAACTTCAAGCCGCGAAGTGGGAAACGGTTGGCGCGGCTGTGCTACGCCCGGCGCCCTGCTCGCGCGAAAGAAAAATTCTGCATGCGGTACCAGACCCCGTAGGTACCAGACCCCGTCCCACACGAAAGCTGAACTTTCCAACTTCCGCTATTGCCGCTGCCGCCCCGGCTCCTCTTCCTGCTTCACCACCGGGCCCTCGCCGGGGAACGGCCAGTTGGTGTCGAGCAGAATCTCTTTTTCGCGCTCAGCCTTCGGCACCTTGTTGATGGTGAGGTTCTCGAAGAAGTGCACGCCGGTTTTGCCGGCCGTGGCGATGTCGAGATCGCCATCCTTGTCGAGATCTTCGACCACGAACTGCGTGCCTGCGCCCGCGGTGCCGTTCACGCTGATCGCATAACGAGTGAAGCTCGCTGTCTTTTGATCGATCTTGTAATAGTAAACAACCAGCGGATCGTACGAACCGGGATCGTGGCCCGAGTGGCCGCGGTAGCGCTTGCCGGCAATCAGCTCCGGCTTGCCGTCGCCGTCAATATCGACCAGCTTGAGCGCGTGAATCTGCGAATAGGACTCATCGATCGGATGCTTCACCCAGCTTCGCGCACCATTCGGGTCGATCTTTTGTTCGAGCCAGTACAAACCGTAGCTATGCCCGTGGCCGTAGATAATGTCCGTCTTGCCGTCGCCATTCACGTCGTAGCCGATGATCGGAAACCCGGCGTCGCCAAGCTGCCAATCGCCGTGCCATTCCCACTCGTCCTTGTTGGCATCGATCTGCCGGAACCAGCCGTTGGGGCTCAGAATATCGGCCTTGCCGTCGCCATCAATGTCGGCCACACCCACGCCGTGACCGTCCTCGGCGCGCCCGCCAACATGGTGCACCTTCGGCTCTGGTCCGGAGAAGTCGATCCACAGCAGGCCCATGTGGCCGTAATGCGAAAAGATCAGGTCGGGAACACCGTCGCCATTGATGTCGGCCATCACGCCGCCCTCAGTGTCGTAGCTATCGGTGATGAAGTGCTTTTTCCAAACCGCGCCCAGCTTGCCGGGATTCTCGTACCACCAGATGCCGTTGAGCTGCCAACCGGCCGTCACCACATCAGGCTTGCCGTCATGGTTCACGTCAATGGTCCACTCGCCGCAGTCGGCCACGAACTCGTTCACCGTACCTGCTTCGCGATACTGGTGCCGTGTCCACACGCCGCCATTCGGGCCGGGATTCTCATACCAGTAAGCCCCGCTCAGAATGTCCGGATAGCCATCGCCATTCATGTCGAGCGTGGTAATGCCCTCGGCATGATCCGTGCCCAGCCGATGCACGAAGAACGTGACTTGCGGAACTCCATTTGGCCCAGGGCCCGGCGTAGTTTTGTGCTCAGCCTGTCCGGGATTTTGAGCAAACGATGCGGAGATGGAAACCGAAACCAGGGCAACAAACGCGACAGCAGAAACTGCTCGAACCATTGGGCGCAGCAGCATGAATGGATTTCCTTTCGCGGGCCATTCTCGCCGCCGCGCCCGAGTCTGCGCAAGAGAAGACGGCCTGAAGAGCATCTTTCCCTGTTCCCTGTTCCCTGTTCCCTGTTCCCTAATCCCTTCCCTTCGGCCTGATGCCCTTCTCGAGAACTCGCGTGATCGTCCCTGTGGGAACGAATCGCACGAGGAACGCCGTGAACGCGCCCTTTCGATTCGGCACGATGGTGCGCCGACCGCGCACGAGCGCGTCCACACCCTTGCGCGCCACCTCGTCCACTGCCTGAACACCAAAGCGGCGAAACACCCCCGGACTACCGGCAATATCAAAGAACTCGGTTTCAGTCGGCCCCGGGTAGAGCGTTGTCACCTTCACGTTATAGCGCTCTACCTCCGCGGCCAGGCCGAGCGCAAAGAACCGGTCAAATGCTTTGGTCGCCGCGTAGGTAGTGTAGTACGGGATCGGCTGAAAGCTCGCAGTCGAGGAAACCACCAGCATCCATCCGCGCCGCCGCTCGATCATGCGCGGAACAAACAGGCGCGCAATGTGCACCACCGCCTCACAGTTCACGCGCACCATGCCGATCTCCTGCTCGATACGGCCGGCTTCAAACGCGCCATACTGACCGAAGCCTGCATTGTTAATGAGAATGTCGACGGCCAGACCGGAGCCCTCAGTCGCATCGTAAATTTGCTGCGGCGCGCCAGGATCGTTGAGATCGGCAGTGACGATGCGGGTTTCGATACCCTTAGCGCTCAACTCGGTGGCAAGAGCTTCAAGCCGCTCGCGCCGGCGCGCCGTAAGGACGAGATTGACGCCGTGCGCAGCAAGCTCGCGCGCCACTGCCGTGCCGATGCCAGCGCTTGCGCCTGTGACCAGCGCCCACCGGCCGCGAAGATCGTTAGATTGTGTCATTGGGGATCAGGATAGCAAGCTGCGGAGCAAATGAAGCAGCTCGAAGGCATGCGCTCACTCGTTGTGCGTGAACCCGGGAATGCACGAGAGCATGCACAGCGGCTCGATAGCGCGAGCCGGCGTTGCACTGCCCATGTCTTATGCCCTCTTTTCGAGAATTTTTGACCAATTTACGCCGAGACTGTCTTCTCCTCGAACTCCTCATTGAGCCACTTCGAAAACGCCGCAAATTCCTCGTCGCGGCCCAGAAAGTCGCGGACCATCTCCCGGCCGGGTTTTGAACCGCCCTGCTCGAGCACCGCCTTGCGGTATCGCTCGCCGGCGTCGCAGCCGAGAAG
>JASIJX010000105.1 GCA_030049955.1 Acidobacteriaceae bacterium | reverse complement strand
GGGCGAAAACGGCTGAACGAATCGGGTTCGTTGCCGATTTGCAGAGCAAGAAGCCGCGGGCCCAGAATGCGACACGCTGCCTCTGCTTCCGCTGCAGCGTTCTCTTTGGTGCCCTGGCCGAGATTGAGACCGTAGAGACAGGTCCAGCCCGTTGCATCGAGAAAAGCGCGCAGGTTTTTGAGCGACAGAGCGGAGGTGATTGTGCCATTCTTCACCGTCTTGCTGGTGTCTGGACCGAAGACCTCAAACGGCGGAGATCCTGGAGGAGTTTGTTCCGAGAAGGTCGTGTACTCTGAGGTACCGCCGCCGAGACGCAACACCCCGCATGGGGTCAATGCGCAGAACAGGGCGACGAGTTGCCGATTGTCCGCGGAAAAAAATGCGGGATTGGCCAGCTGCGCCGACTCGTAGCTAAGGCCGGAATAGTCGGGTGGCATCGTAGCGACCTCCGTTCGAAGATCGACGCGGAGCGTACCAGTGATGGTTCCCGTCTGCTCAGCGGAACTACTTCTGGTCAGCGCAAATGCTGCGGCAGGCCCCGCAAGCGCGAGAAAGTGGCGGCGGGTGAAGGACGAAAGTTTTCTCAAATCTCGCTCTCTCGGCATCTGCGATTCCGAATATTGAAACATTGCGCCGGCCAGCCGGGCATTTCCAGGCACGGCGAAATAAGCCAACAACAATCAATGCTCGCAATGGCGGAACACCTCTATGCAACGGTTCGGCGGAGCAGCGTGTCAAGTACTCCAGCGCCTCGGCTGCCGATTTTTCTGGTTTTCTGCAAAGTTATGCGAGGCCGTCCCGCCATCAGGGAAGACGCCATTGCGGAATGCTATGGTTTCAGGAGATCGCGCCACACGGCCGAATTGTCGCAAACCTATATGAAGCCTGTTCTGCGCCACATTGCCAATCTCTGGACCCTGATGAACCACCCCTCTTGCGAGAGTGAATGGACTCTCGACGAGAAGCTGCAGGCCATTCGCGAAGTGGGCTTTGATGGAGTGTGTGGGGCAGCGAGCGCGGAACTCGCAGATGGCATTCGCCGATACGGCCTGATCTTCGTGGGCGGCATGGCATCTGCGAATGCTTTGGAATTTCCAAAACTTTTAGGCGATCTCAAAGACGCTGGCGCCGTTCACATCAACGTGCAGCTTGGCAGGCATGATGTTCTTACGCCCGAGGCGCTCGAGCTAACTCTGGTTCTCATGCAGCAGGCTCGACAGTTGGGTGTCTCACCTGCCATCGAGACGCATCGCGATACCTGCACGGAAACACCTGAGAAGGCTCTGGCGCTGGTTGAAGCCTACCAACAAGCCACGGGCGAGTTGCTGCCGCTTTCCTGGGACTTCTCGCATTTTGCTGTGGTGAAACACCTGCTGTCCGATCAATTCACCAAGCGCCTGCTGACGAGACCGGATCTGGTTCAGCACGCGCAACAGTTTCACTTTCGCCCATTCAATGGCCATCACGTTCAGGTGCCGATCACGCGCGGAGACGGTGAACTGACGCAGGAGGTGCGCGAGTGGCTTCCCTTTGCGAAGGCGATTCTGAGCTGCTGGCTGGAAGGGAACCGGAATAACGGGCGAGAAATCTTCATTTGTCCGGAACTGGGCCCCGTCGAAGGTGGATATGCTCTTTCCACATTCCGGAATAGCTGGGAAGAAGCGAAGATTCTGCGCCAGGAGATCGACCGGCTATGGGCCGATGCACTGGCCGACGTAGAACCGAATTAGTCCAGCGACGCTCGGCGGTAGCTGCGAGGCGAGCAGCCCATCACGCGCGTGAAGACCCGATGGAATTGCGGATAGCTGCCGAAGCCTGCTTCCAGCGCAGCTCCGAGCATCGTCTGTCTTTGCCCGGATCCGTAAACGTCAAGGAAACGCTGCAAGCGCCGGCGATTGCGAAATTCGACCAGCGTGAAGCCTGTCTGCTGATGAAACAGGCGGCTCAGCCGCGCTGCGCTCAATCCGGACTGGTGGGCTAGGTCATCAAGTCTCTCTGGAGCCCGTCCGCTGCGGATCAGCCGCGATGCGCGCTCCACTGCTGGATGTACGTCGCGCACTGGCACGTCAGGCGCGTTCTGGAAGATTCGCCATGCGCTTGCCAGCGCATAGGTGAGGCCGGCGTTCATCAGCGCCGGTTCGTCGTGGCGGCCGGCAAGCTCGCTCAACAGATTCTCCAACCTTTCGAGGTCGTGCTGCGTTAAGCGGCGGCAGGTTTCGCCGGCAAAGCTGGATTTCAGCAGTGCACGCGCCGAAGCGTCAGCGGCGAGCCGCCGAATGGTCCGCCGGCGAAAGACCGCGATCCACATTCGGAAGTCGGAAGTTTGCTCGATCAGGACATGCTCCTGTTCCGGGAAGAGCCAGAGCAGGTCGCCGCGCCGGATTTGATAGTTGCGATTGCCCAACAGGTAGGAGCCCCGGCCGCGCGTGACAAGGTTCAGCTCCAGTTCGGCATGGGTGTGGCGCCGGTTAGCCGAGGCGAGGTTGGCATAACGCCAGACTTGGCCGTCCAGATTAGCCGGGAGATGGAGTCGCTGTCGCATCGACAAAAAACGATAACAATTTACGCGCAAAATGAGAAGCCCGTCGTCATCCTCGTAATCTACATTTCTCGGCATGATCATCACCGAAGAGCAGCGCGCCCTTTACCGCGACGAAGGCTATATGGTCCTGCCCGGCGTGATTCCGCCGGAGACGCTGGCAGTGTTGCGCGAGGAATGCTCCTATTACCTCGGCTATTTCGACTCCATCATGGATTCCAAAGGGGTGCAGACGGAGAACATCAGCCACCGGGGCAAACGCTATTTCATCAATAATCGCTACCGACTCAGCAACCGGCTTTGGCGGTTCATCTTTAGCGAGTTAATGGCTGAGGTGGCCCTTGCCACGGTAGGACCCGACGCTTATCTTTTCCACGAGCAGTGGGTGGTCAAAGGCGCTGAGCAGGGGATGAAGTTCTCCTGGCATCAAGACAGCGGCTACGTGAAGTGGTACGACCCGACCACGGTGCACAAACCTTATGTGACCTGCTGGTGCACCCTGGATGATGTGAGCGAAGAGAATGGCACCGTTTACCTGCTGCCGCA
>JASIJX010000630.1 GCA_030049955.1 Acidobacteriaceae bacterium | reverse complement strand
GTGGCGCCGGAGATCATGGGTCCGCGGACCAGGACCTCGCCGTCCGGGCCGAGCTTGACCTCGCGTCCGGCCAAAGGCTTTCCCATTGTCCCGCGCGCCACGCGGAAGGGATGGTTGAGCGTGATGAGCGCAGTGGTCTCGGTCATGCCGTAGCCCTGCACCAGCACGAAGCCGAGGGCGTTCCAGAACTGCTCGAGCGAGGCGGGTAGCGCGCCTCCGCCGCAAACGAAGGCCCAGAACTTGAGGCCGAATTCGCGGTGGATTTTGCGAAAGCGCCACCAGCGCTGCCAGGCTTTGGCCTTTTGCGCAGAGGCAATTTGCTTGCCGAGATCCGGGTGCTCTAGCTCCAGATGGCTCTTGAGCAGCGCGAGCACGCGCGGCACGGCGGCCACGACGGAGATGCGCTCGCGATGGATGAGCTCGATGAGGCGCGGCGCCGCCAGACGGCTTTCAAAATGCAGCTCGGCGCGGTAGATATGCGGGATCCAGAGGCCCATCGTCTGGCCGAAGACGTGGCTTAACGGCAGCGTGTGCAGGATGCGCAGCGGATGGATGATCTTTTCGTAGCGCAGGTAGGGCTGCGAGGCTTCTTCGATGGGCCCAACGCTGGCCAGCACATTGCCATGCGTGATGACTACGCCTTTGGGGTTGCCGGTGGTGCCGGAGGTGAACAGAGCCTGGAGCGGGGTTTCGCGCGAGAGGCCGGCGACGGGCGCGGCTTCTTCAGCGGGCAACCTGGCGTGCCAGTTTTCGAATGTGATGTGGGGCCAGTCATCGGCAAGTTTCTTGAGAAGAATTGCGTCGGCGACGACAAGTTTCGGCTCGGTTTCGCTCGCGATGCGGGTCGCGAATTCGGCCGAGCCGGCCGCGTCGAGCGGAACGGCAAGCACGCCGCGGATCATGCAGCCAAAGAAGGTGGCAATCCACTCGGCGCTGTTTTCGCCCCATATAAGGACGCGGTCGCCGGGTCCGATGCCGCCGAGCTCGAGCAGCCGCGCGAAGCGGGCGGACATCCGCGCCAGTTCGCCGTAACGAGTAACGCGGCGGCGGTTTCCCTGGTAGCGGACCACGGCGATCTCCTGGCCATAGCGGCGAAAATCGTCGAGCAGAGTGGCCAGGTGGTCACGCATCGCAAACTCCGGGGGCAACTTCATCGTAGCAGCAAGGATGCAGCGTTCCTCCAGGCGGAAACGCTGCGGTTAATGAGATGGAACTGATTTGGCTTTTGTGGCTGGGTTCTCGCGCGCCTGGTACTCAGGCTTCCTGCGCGGGGCGCAGTATGAAGACGAGACCCAGTGCGGCAAGAATACTGATCAACGCGAATAAGAAAACGCTCGAGTAGCCATAGAAGCCGATGAGCGCGCCGGCGATGGGGCCGACGAGGAAGAAAGAGACATCGGCGAAGGCCGTGTAGACGCCGAGAGCGGTGCCGCGGTTGAACTCCGGCACGCGCTTGACGGCTTCAACGCCCAGCGCGGGAAAGACCAGCGACAGGCCGAAGCCGCAGATGGCAGCGCCGGAGAAGGCCATCCACGGCGAAACGGCGCGCCAGAGCAGGACGGTGCCGATGGCTTCGACCAGCAGCGACGCCTTGGCGACGGGAAACGCGCCAAAGAGGTCGATGGTGTGGATGAAGAACGCGCGGGCGATGATGTAGGTGACGCCGAAGGCAGTAAGGCAGAGCGCAGCGCCGTGCCAGTGACGGCTGGTGTAAAAGAGGGTGACAAAGGTGGCCAGCACGCTATAGCTGACGCCGCCCAGAGCAAGGCCTACTCCGTGCGGGGCCACGCGGCCAAGCACGCGGGTGAAGGGAAGATGCTCGCCGGGCGAAACCAGCACAGCGCCCTTGCGCGCGGCCAGAATCAGGCTGAACCCGCAGATGAGAATGGTGATGATGCCGATGGCTGAAAGGCCCCAGCGCTGATCGAGCACCACACCGAGCGGCGCGCCCAGCGCCATGCCGCCATAGGTGCTGATGCCGTTGTAGCCGATGACTTTGGCGGTGTTCTGCGGGCCGGTGGCGGCGATGCCCCACAATGTGGCGCCGGTTGCACTGAGGCTTTCGCCGGTGCCCAGCAGCAGCCGGCTTAAGACGAGCACCGCGAAGCTGGCGGCGTGCAGATGGTGCAGCGCGGCCGCAGCCACGAGCAGCGCGCCGCTGCCTGCGCAGGCAGCCAAGCCCCACAGAACGGCGACTTTAGCGCCAAGATGGTCGCTGATGCGCCCCGCCCAGGGACGGCTGGCCAGCGTGGCAATGTACTGGATGCTGATGATGAGGCCGGCCAGCACGGCGCTGTAACCCATGCGTAGGTGCACGAACGGCGGCAGCACCGCGAGCGGCAAGCCAATGGATATGTAACAGATAAGCGTGAAATAGGTGAAGCTGAAGATGTGGCGCGCACTGCTCGTGTCTGTAGCTGGAACCGGGCTTGGCAGGCTGGCGAGTGCAGAAGATTGCATTTTCAGGAGTTCTAACTAGGTCTAACCACCAGTATATCGAAATCTCAATTTTGAGCGGCACAACCAACCAGGAAACTCTGCGCGAACACCTTTCATTCTTCTTGAACCAGGGTGCCCTGGTGGTAGACGATCTTCCAGCCGTCGGCGGTGTGCCGCCAGATGGTTGCGCGGCGGCTCCTGCGGCTGCGGTTTTGCACCAATAAGTACGTGAGCAGGTAAAGATCCGGAGCAAGCTGCTGGCAATGGAAGCCATTGGCTTCCCAAGTGTCCTGATAAGGCGACGAGAAGCGCCGTTCGAGTTCGTCGAGCACAAACTGCCGGCTGTAGCAAGCGCCCGACGCTCCCGTCTCCCAGAATTCTTCGCTCATCATGCGCTCGAAGCCGGCGCGAGTTGTGCCCCATTCGGGGCGATGGAAGATGGGCTCGCGATCGATCAGCTCCTGAAGCACGCCGTCGAGTTCAGGAGTTTTGGTCAAGACAGGCTCGTGCGCTGGCTCCATTGCAGGATGATAAAGCTCGCGGCAAACCACCGGTAGCTTCAATCGCGAGTCATTGTCTTTTGGTGAATCCGAACCAGAAACCAGCGGCGAGCCACAGAAAACACGCAGCAGAGCTAAGCCCAAGGTGCAGATTTGCGTGCGAAGCCTCTGCGAACGTCCGCGCTTCACGAACACGCCACCACAGCAGTGGGACCGCGACGAAGTACGCTATGCATCCCGCCAGCCAAACTTCCTTAAGAAATTTCGCAGTGATCTTTCTTTCCATCGCTTAACTTCTCACCGGCAAACCGATTCTGGGGCCAAGTCTAGCATGGAGTCAGCGAACGCGCTGCCGGGGAATCCCCGGATTTAAAGTCGTGGCGGGCCTGGCTCACGCGGTGTGAGCGAAGCCATAAACTGGAGTAGATGATGGGCTTTCACATCGAGAATTTCGGTTGCCGGGCGGCGCGGGCGGATGGCGAGGCCATCGCCAGCCGGCTGCTTTCGGCCGGGCATTGCGTGCGGCAAAGCTCTGAAGCCGAAGTGGTGATCGTAAATACGTGCAGCGTGACGGCCGAAGCCGATCGCGCGGCGCGGGCGTTTATCCGGCGGGCGCACCGGGTGAATCCGGAAGTAAAGATCGTGGTGACGGGATGCTACGCGCAGCGCGCGCCCGAAGAATTAGCGGGGATGGCCGGCGTGGCCGCGGTGGTGGGCAACAGCCACAAGGCGCTGGCTCCGGAGATTGTGCTGGGGCTGGGGAAGCGCGATCGAGCGGGCACGGCGGAGCTGGTTCCGGTGACCGCGCTAATGGCTGGCGCAGCTCCGGTGTGGGTCGACGACCGTTTTGCGCACTCGTTTCTTGAAGAGGCGCAGGTCTTACCCGGCGCACAGACGCGGCCCAACCTGAAAATCCAGGAGGGATGCGGCAACCGCTGCTCATTCTGCGTTATCCCCCAGACTCGTGGTTCATCCAGGAGTTTGCCCGCTGCAAGCATCATGCGGCAGGTGGAAGGGTTTGTTGCGGCTGGGGGCAAGGAGCTGGTGCTTTCGGG
>JASIJX010000104.1 GCA_030049955.1 Acidobacteriaceae bacterium | reverse complement strand
CCGCTCCCCAAGAAATTCCCCGTGCCCCATCCTTTCGCCGTTTTGTGGCGAAAGGATGGGACGCAACACAACACGCTCGAACCCCGCCACCAGCGCAGTAAACACTTTGAGCCACACCGATGGTCCTCGCACCGCGTCACTCTCTCCGCCATGCGACAATCCAGAACGATGGCAAGCGGACGCAAACCGGTGATTGTGCGCAAGTTCTCGCGGGACTGGACCGCGGGCTACGCCGGACCCAGCCTCAGCCAGAACGCCGCCGAGCTTGAGATCCTCGATCCCACCGGCAAGGTGCTGCGTATCGGCTGGGAGCAGGTTAAATGGGTCTGCTACGTGCGCGACCTGCCCGGCCCAACCGCCGATCAGGCCAACCCCGAGCGCCTGCTGCACAAAAAATTCTCCGTGCGCCCACGCACCGCAGGCCTGTGGCTCCACATGACGCTGACCGACGGCGACGAGTTGGAAGGCCTGGCCGCCAACGATCTCTCTCTGGTTGCCGGCGCCGGCCTGCTCCTCACGCCGCCCGACACGCGCTCCAACACGCAGCGCATCTTCATCCCGCGCCAGTCTATTCAGACCCTCGAGGTCGTAAGCCTCATCGGCGCCACGCGCCGCGGCGCACGCCCCAAACCAGAGCAGCCGGAACAGCCCGAGCTCTTTGGAACCGCCGATACCGAGCCTGGCCGCCCCTAGATCTCCGCGCAGCAGATCAGTTTTGACTGGAGTTTTACCTAGAGTTTTGTCTGGAGTTTTGTCTGGAGTTCCGCCCAGCCAGTTGGATTCGAAGCTGTGAAGGGTACGGGCTTCAGCCCGACGTTAAACACCCCAAAAGTGGACGGGCTTTAGCCCGTGAGGGAGTGCGCATTCAAACCGGCCTGATACCGGCATTTTTGGAGTCGCTTACGGAATCCGCCGGTCACTGCTGTCCGTATCCGTGGTCAACGCGCTCAGCGGCACCAGCATGTCTTCCTTGCGCATCACCAGGTTGGTGGCGTTCAGCGTGGCTAGCTCAAAGCCGTGGCCGTGCGTGATGGCGTCCGTAGGGCAGGCCTCGACGCAATAACCGCAGAAGATGCAGCGGTTGTAGTCGATGTTGTAAACCTTGGCATAGCGCTCGGAGGACGAGATGCGCTTCTCTTCAGTGTTCTCCGCGGCCTCAATGTAAATGCAGTTGGCCGGGCAGACTGCCGCGCACAGGTAGCAGGCCACGCACTTTTCCAGGCCGTTTTCATCGCGCTGCAGCACGTGCGCGCCGCGAAACCGCTGCTCGAACACCGCTCCGCGCAATGGGCCCGGTCCGTCAGGGTAATTTTCTACCTCGGTGGGCTGCACCATCTCGCGCAGGGTGATGCTCATTCCCTTGGCGATGCCCGCAACGTTGCGCACAATCGACATGACACCAGTATACGATGTGGTACGGGAGGAAATCCGATGCGCATGCGCGCTCTCTCAACGCATTTCATCGCCTCAATGCTTTTCCTCGCACCAATTCTCGTGTCATCCGCATGGACGCAGGCTGCGCCCAGAAATCCGCTAAGCGGCCAGCCGCAGATGCCCATGGGCGGCAAAGGCTCGCAGCCCACCAGCAACATCACCGCGCAGGTTCCGGGCCCGTTCACCATTACTTATGAAGGCAAATCCGCCGAGTGGACTCCGCAAAAGCTTGATGCGCTGCCGCAGACAACCATTACGGTCTTTAACGCCCACGCCAACGCCAACCAGACCTACACCGGCGTGCCGCTTGTCGATCTGCTCGCAAAACTGGGCGTGCCCGACAAGCCCCGAGGCAAGGACCTGCGCCTCTACATCGTCGCCGAAGGGTCCGACGGCTACAAAGTGGTGTACTCGATCGGCGAAGTGTGCCCTGATCTTCACGACGGAACCGTGATCGTCGCCGACAAGCTCGCAGGCCAGCCGATTGGGCAAGCCGGCCCGCTGCAACTCGTAGCTACGGGAGAAAAACACCCGGCGCGCTGGGTGCGCAACTTGGTTGCCATTCACGTGCGCATGGCCGAGTAGCCGCTAACGCGGCTCCTCCTTGTGTTCCGGTTCTTCCGGCCGCTGCGGTGCAGGCTTGTGTTCTTGCGGCGCAGCGTGACTCGGTTCAGCCGGGCGTTGCGGCTCAGGCCGCGCTTCAGGTTGTGGCTGAGATTCGGGGCGCGGCTCTGTCCGCGAAGGCTCTTCCCGATTGGTCTCTGGGCGCGCAGGCTCGCCGCGATTCGGCGCGGCCTCAGGCCGGGCAGGAGCGCGCTCATTCGTCTGCGGATACTCGTTCTGGTGCGATTGCGTGGGCGGCTGACTCATGCGGTTCTGTTCCGGCCGGTTCTGCCCAGTCCTGTTCTGCTCAGACCGCATCTGCTGCTCAGGCCGGTTTGGCTGTTCCTGCGGACGATTGCCCTGCTGCGTATAGCGCGCGTTCTCCGCTGCCGGCCTCGCCGCCATCGGCAGATTGCGCACCGGCGTCACAGCCGGGCGCACATGCACGGCACGCACCGGCTGCGTATAAACCGCCTGCGCCGGCCTGCCACGATTTACCGCATAAAAGTTTGCGTGATTGCTGCGCGCCTGCTGCGCAATTTCGAGTTGCGTAGACATGGGCCCCGCATGCGCCTCACGCAGCGCGGCCAGCTCTGCCATTTGCGGCCGCACCTGGACACCGCCGTGGCCGCCATTAAAGCTCACTCGCGAAGTGTGATTCTCCACCACGCGGTAGTTGTACACGTTGCGAATCACCGTCACATTCACGTTGTTCACCGTGCGGTTGTAATTGAAGACGTTGCCGCGCCAGTAGCCGCCCTGGTAGCCGTAGCCCGTATACCCGAAGCCATAGTTGATGCCGCCGTAGAAGCCCACGTGCGGTCCCCAGTAGCCGTGGTAAAAGACGTAGCGGTTGTTCGCATAGGCCCAGTACCCCGGCGTCCACAGCGCTCCCTGGTACGGCGCCTGCACCCACGCGCCCGGAACCCAGTAATAACCAGTCGGCGCGTAGCTCCAGTAGCCGGGCGTCCACAGGTAGCCATCGCCGGGGCACGGCGGCTGGTCGTAATCGGGCAGCGGCGGCGGGGGCTGCTGCGCAGTCTCATCCGGCTCGATGCCATATTGCGATTCGTCGGCCGTGTCATCCTCTGGCGCCACATTCTGGTCATATCCCGTAGTAGGAGCGCTCTGTTCGTAATCCTGCGACGATTGAGAGCCGGTCCCTTCCGCAGCGACAGACACCAGGTTGGCCGCCGCCGGGTCTCCGGAATTCTGCTCCTGCGATTCATTCTGTGCGTTCTGCTGCTGGTTGCTGTGGCAACCGGCAACTGCAATAGCCGCTGTCAGGCACAACAATCCCAATAAATTGAAGCGTGGAAATAAGCACATTTCGATCTCCTGAAAAATTGGATGCCACGTCCCGAAGCGTGGTCGTCCAGAGGTGTGCCAGCAGCCCCATATACTTGAACCCATGCAGCCCGTCAGTGTCGTGATAACTGTGCTCAATGAGGCGCAGGATATTGGCCGCGTTGTGCCCAGCTTGCTCGCGCAGGAGCCTCCGCCAGCGGAGGTAGTTGTAGTGGATGGCGGCTCGACTGACGGCACCTGGGAGTGGCTCGTCTCGGCGCAGATCCGCGACAGCCGGCTGCGCGCCATCCGCGACGAGACTTGCAGTCTTAAGTTCTCTGCCGGCCCTGTTTCGCGCGGGCGCAACGTGGCCATTGCCGCCGCAGCGCAGCAGATCATCGCCTGCGCTGATGCCGGCTGCACCTATGCGCCCGACTGGCTCCGCAACCTGACCGCGCCGATTGTGGCAGGCAGCGCCGAGTACGCGCTGGGAGGCTCGTGCATCGACGCCAAAGGCGCAACAGTCTGGGACATCGCCTCTGCGCCCTTCTTCAGCATCAAGCTCTCGCCTGACGAGCCGACCAAATCCTGCACAGCGCGGTCCATGGCCTTCACGCGCGGCCTATGGGAGCGCGTAGGCCATTTCCCTGAGGCAGTGCTGGTTGGCGAAGACACGCTCTTCGATGCCGAAGCCCGGCGGCAGACGCGGCCCGCATTCATAACCAACGCCAAGGCGTTGTATTGCCCTCGAAACAGCTTTCGTTCCGCAACGCACCAAATGGCGCGCTACGCGATCGCCGATGGGCAGGCAGGCATTCGCGGCGCACGCCTCTTCCGCAATGCAGCCCGCTGCGTACTGGAACTTGGCGCCCTGGCCAGCCTGCGCTGGACCTGGATTCCTCTGCTCGTGATCTTCGCGCTCGAAAGCTGGTACGCCTACCATCGCGACTGGCGCGATCTCGTGCGCTTCGGCCTGCGGGCAATTTTGGCGCGTTTCGCCTTCTCCGTCGCAGTGCCGTGGGTGGTCGCGGTTAACCAGATTCGCGGACGCTTCTCGCGCACACCGCTCTCAAACCGGCAAAACGTGTAGGCGTAGGCCGCCGGTTCCGATTCGGGATTTGAGCGAACAATCGGGAATGAATGCGAAGAAGTTGATGGCTCATGCGCTCCGGCGCAATTGATCGCCGCCCAGCCCGGCTGTACCTTCAAAAGCGAATAGTGGAGTTTCGAAGGGTACGGGCTTTAGCCCGTACATTTAGACTCCCCGAAATCGACGGGGCTTTAGCCCCCGAGGGAATGTGCATTCAAACAGACCACTTGACCTGCGGTTCAGCTCAAATAACAACAGCGTTGGATTTGCGTCAGCAGCGCGGCCTCTTGAGCGAGCTCGCGCTCCGCTACCAACGCATGCTGGCGCGGCAGCCTGCGGACCTGCAAGCTCTAGTGGGCATGTGCGTAGTGGCCATGGCGAGCAGCCTGCACGAGGCCGCTGTAGAGATGGCCTCCGCAGCCGTTCGCGCCGCGCCGCATGCCCTGCACGCATGGATCGCTCTGGGCCAGGCGCTCACTGCCGCCTTACGATTCAAAGAAGCAGAGACCGCTTTTAACGAGGCGCTCAGGATCGATGCAGCCGCTCCCCTGGCGCGGCTTGGCCTGGGCGAGTTGAAGATCGCTGCAGGCCAGCCGCCTGAGGCTGCTGCCGAAGCCATCCCGCATTTCCTACGGGCGCTCGCACTCCAGCCGGCGTGGGCGCCGGCGCATCTAGGGCTGGGCAATGCGTACGCGCGTTTCGGCCGCGATGCCGAAGCGCTGGCCAGCTATGAGCGCGCGATGGAACTCGCCCCGCGCTCTGCTGAAGCGCATTTTGCCGCCGGATTCGCGCTGACGCGCCTCAAGCGCACCATGCAAGCCGAGACGCGTTACCGGCGCGCGCTTTTTCTGCGTCCCGATTTTGCCGCGGCGTGGCTGAATCTGGGCGTACTGCTTCGCGAGCAGGGACGCGACCGTGTGGCCGAGGCCGCCCTGCGCCGCGCTGTAACATTGCGACCTGGGTTGGTTTCCGCATGGCTGAACCTGGCACTCGTCGAGCGCGACCGCGGCCGGTTGGATGAGGCCGAGAAGCATCTCGGTCGCGCCCTCGAGCTCAACCCCGCGCAAAACGAAACTCTGATCGCGCGTTGTCAGTTATGCGTCGCGCAGCGCGACCTGCCCGGCGCATGGCAGTGGCTGCGCTGCGCGCAGGCCATCGATAACAGATGCGAAGAAGCGCACAACATGGAAGGAATCCTGCTGCACCACGAAAGCCGATTTGAAGAGGCGATTGCGGCATTCGAGCGGGCAGAGGCGCTGGGCCATCCCGCCGCGGCTTCCAACCGCGGCAATTCGCTGCTCGAGCTCGGCGGCACGCAAGAGGCGCTGCGCGCGCACGAACTCGCCGTCAAGCTTGAGCCGGAAAGCCCCGGCGCGCGCTACAACCTGGCGTTGACGCAACTCAGGCTCGGCGACTGGAAAAACGGATGGGCCGCATACGAGGCGCGGTGGAGTTTTCGCGAAGTGCATCGCCGGCCGCGGCGCTTTGCCGCGCCGCGCTGGCGTGGCGAACCGTTAGCCGGCCAGCGCGTCCTGCTCCACGCCGAGCAAGGACTCGGCGACACCATCCAGTTCTGCCGCTACGCGGCTTTGGTGGCCGCGCGCGGCGGCGTGCCGGTGCTCGCCGTGCAGGAGCCGGTCGAGCGGCTCCTGCTCTCGCTCGCTCCCGTGCGAGCGAAGACGGCTGAGGTCGTCTCGCTCGGCGCAGCGATCGCGCGCCGCGATGTGCACTTTGATTGCGAGTGTCCGCTCATGAGCCTGCCCGCTGTCTTTGCCACGACAATCGACACGGTGCCCGTCACCGTTTCATCTACCGGAGCGTATCTCGGAGCCGATGCCGATGAAGTCGCTGAAAAAGGTCGCGTATACCCGCGTCTCCACATGCGCCCGCGCATCGGCATCGCCTGGGCCGGCAATCCGCGCTACAAATCCGACGCGCAACGCTCCATGAAGCTCACGACTATGCTGCCGCTGCTGCGCTCCATCAAAGCGGACTGGATTTCTCTACAGAAGGGCGAAGCGGCCGCACAGATTGCAGAAATTCCTGTCGCCCTGCGCGATGGATCCAGCCATGATCGCGATCTGGCCGA
>JASIJX010000629.1 GCA_030049955.1 Acidobacteriaceae bacterium | reverse complement strand
CGACGCAGTTCGAGCAGGTCGTGATCGCGCAGGTCGATGCCGTCGAGAAAAATTCTGCCCGCCGTCACATCGTAAAAGCGCATCATCAGGCTGGTGAGCGTGGTTTTACCAGCGCCGGTGTGGCCGACGATCGCGACCGTCTGGCTGGGCTCGATGGTGAAGGATACGTCCTTCAAAATCCACTCAACGTCTGCGATTGCGTTTAATCGTTCGGCCCGGAGTTTCGCATCCGGTTCGGCATCGGCCGCATGCACGGCAGCTATTTGCTCGTGGGTGAGCTTCTGGTAAGTAAACCACACGCGACGGAACTCAATGCGGTTGGAGTTGTCGCCTTTGCGTGGATTCGCAGGCGTGACGATCTCGGGCGCCGTATCCATGAGCTTGAAGATGCGCTCGCAGGCGGCCATGGCGGCTTGCAGGATGTTGTACTTGTCGCTCAGGTCCTGGATGGGCCGCCAGAAGCGCTGCGAGTACATGTTGAAGCTGGCCAGCATACCGATGGTGACGGTGCCCGAGAGCACGCCAAAGCCGCCGCGCCAGATGACCAGCGCAATGGCGACGGAGGATAGCAGTTCGACGGCAGGATAGTAGAGCGCGTAGGCAAAGATGGTGTCTTTAAACGCGATCATGTGCTGGCGGTTGACGGCTTCGAAGTCGGTGTAGGCGCGCTCTTCGCGGTTGAAGAGCTGCACTACGCTCATGCCGGTGATGTGCTCCTGCGTAAAGCTGTTGATGCGGGCGATGGCGGCGCGGACGCGGCGGTAGCTCTCGCGGACCGAGTCGCGGAACATGCGCGTGACGATGAGGATGAGCGGCAGCACGGCGAAGGCCAGCAGGGCCAGCCACCACTTGATGCTGATCATGACGATGGCCATGATCGTAAGCGTGAAAGTGTCATCGACGATGGCCAGCACGCCGCCGGTGAACATGTCGTTGATGGCGTCAACGTCGGAAGTAAGGCGCGTGACCAATCGGCCAACAGGGTGTTTGTCGAAGAAGCCGACGTGCATGCGCTGCATGTGGCGGAAGATGTCGCTGCGAAGATCGAACATGATCTTCTGGCCGGTCCACTGCATCAGGTAGGTTTGGACAAATTCAAAAAGGTAAGAGCAGATCTGCAGGACGAAGTAAATGCCTGCCAGTTGCGCGATGCCGCGCCACGGGTCTGGCGATAGATGGCGCGTGAGCCAAAGGCCCGAGGCAAAGCCGTGCAGCTTTTCGATGGAGCCGGTATCGGCGCCGCCCGGAAAATAGTGGTCGATGCCGAGCATGACCAGGAACGGGCCGGCGACATCGCTGATGGATTTGAGCGAGACGGCCACGGACGAGACGGTGGCCTGCAGCCAGTAAGGACGGACGTAACGGCCGAGCCGCCGCATCAGCCGCGAGTCGTACGCCTTTCCGACCGGCTCTTCTTCACCCTTGCGCGGTGCCTTTGGCTGATCGGGCTTGGATTTTCTTTCGTCCGCCATCGCTGGAGCAGGGGCTCGCCTTATGTCCTATTGTACGGGCAGGTGCGGGCAAGGCAGCGGAGTTGGCGCGGCGGGCCCGGAACCTGCGAGCCCAGAGCGTTGAGACTGGATTGCCTGCAGCTTCAACGCTGTTTTCCGCTGTGATTTGCCGGGGGCCTGGCTTTGGTACCGGGCCGTGACACGCCCATACTGAGCAGCACGAAGCCGAAACCCTTGCGCAACCACTCGAGAATCTTCATTTCCGTGCTCCGCTTACTTTGCCTTTGCTGGAGCGGTTGCAGGCGGCGGGTCGGGGCGCAGCATGTCTAAGACCTGCGGCGGCAGCGGCTTGTCGGCGTTGGCTAGCAGCAGCGAAACCTGCCATATCTCTGTGTCGGAGAGAATCGACTTGAACGATGGCATGCCGGAGAGCCGGATGCCGTTGGCGACCTTCCAGTAGGTCTCGCCCGGCGGATCATCGCTTACGCCTACAACCTTGCCGTTGTGATGCGCCTCCCAGAGCGGAGGGGCCGAGGGAAACATGTGCTTTGCGAAATCCACTGGCTGGCCGTGCAGACCGTGGCAGATTGCGCAGTTCATGACGTAGATGCGCGCACCGGCCTCAAAGGTGTCTTGATTGGCCTGGATCGGCGGCGTCTGGATCATTTCGCTGTCAATTCGCGCATGCAGCGGCGCATTCACGATCTGACGCTCGAATGGCAGCCGGTTATCGGCCACAGCGACAGGAGGATGTCCGAAGCGAAGCCATCCCCACACGATGACCGGCGCAAGAATCAGCCCCAGCACGATACCTAAAGCAAAGCGACCCACGTAGCGATCCTCCGGCCGATATTTTTCTGGTCAACTTATGGTAATGGCGATGGCCCCGGGTTGTGGCTGAAATTGCCATGAATCGGACCGGGACCGAACCACACTCGAAAACGATTGCGGTCTGAGAGCCTTTCCGCCCTGATTCGATCTGTTGGATCTGGCCGCTGTCCCCCGTGCTCAGGCCCTCAGATGATTTAATACCTAAGGGGGAAGCAAGACCGGGCGATGTTCCGGTCGATATGCCGCCCTGCTTTCGCAGTGCCGCCTGCTTCCGCACTCCCTTGGAGGATTTCCGATCGCAATGCGTTCTTTTCGACCCTTTGGCTTTATCCTGGCGCTCAGTTTGGCCGCCGTACCTGCCGTGATGGCGCAAAACTCCGGCAGCAGTGCTGCGGCACAGGACGCGGGCCAGAATCAACCCCAGAATCAGGCGGGGAGCCAGGACCAGCCGCAGCAGCAGGCGCAGCAGAATCAGGAATCGGGACAGATGAGCGTGCAGGCCCGTATCCGCATGCGCCGCGAGCAGCGCCGCGCAACGGCCATTCACGACGCCTACGACCACAAATTTGAAACCTACGCGAACATGGGCTACATGCGCTTCAAGCCCGGCCCGTACGAGGGCTTCCAGCGGCTCACGTATTATGCCTGGGACATCGGGTTGACCCGCTATTACAGCGAACGGCTGGGCTTCAATCTCGACGGCCGCGGCAACTACGGCACTGCCTTCGTAGGCTTGAATCAGTTCGGCCTTACGCGTCCGGCCATCAGCCAGTACAACATACTGTTCGGGCCGACGTACCGGTTCTACATGCAGCCTAAGTACGCGATCTCTGGCCGCGTGATGGGGGGCTGGGCTTACGGCAACTTCTCCGGCGACCTCAACGGCATTCCGCCATCGTCGTTCGGACTCTACTCCGATGAAAACACTTACGCCGGTAGCGCCGCGGTCATCGGCGACTACAACGTGGCGCCGAATATAGTTCTGCGGCTCGCGCCGGAGTATTTCTTTACCGGCTTCGGCTCGTCCGTGCAGGCCAGCCGCGGATTTACGGCGGGGCTGGTGTACCGGTTTGGGCGGCAGTAGATTGCGCGCGGGTTGAGACAGACGGCCATCCTTCCGGATGGCCGTTGTACGTTTGGGACGAGAGCGGGAGTGACGGCGCGAGGCGATAAAATCATCCTTAGAACGATGCCCGATCCTACGCCTTCCTCGTCATCTCCTCGCGTACGCTTTGCGCCTTCACCCACTGGGTTTCTCCACGTGGGCAGCGCGCGCACGTTTATCTTCAACTGGCTTTTTGCGCGCCACAACCAGGGCACCTTGGTGCTGCGGCTGGACGACACCGATGTGGAACGCAACACCGAGGCCAGCGTGCAGTCGATCTTCGAAGGACTGCGCTGGCTGGGCCTCACCTGGGACGAGGAGTACAAACAATCCGAGCGGCTGGCGCTGCACCGGCAGGCGGCCGAGGCGATTTTTGCAAAGGGCCTGGCGTACCGCGACTTTACGCCGGCGCGTGCGGAGGAGGACAGTCAATCTGGCGCGCAGGGAGCGTGGTTGTGTAATCCCGGAATGCGCGAGATGCCGCGCGAAGAAAGCGACCGGCGCGCAACGGCAGGCGAGCCGTTCGCGCTGCGCTACCGTGTACCGCGCGATGAAGGACGTACGCTGCGCTTTATCGACGGCGTCTACGGCGAACAGTCGAAGCTGGCCGACGAGGTGGAAGACTTCGCGCTGCTGCGGTCGGATGGCATGCCGACGTATCATCTGGCCTCGTGCGTGGATGATGCCGACCTGCGCATCAGCCACATCATTCGCGGGCAGGACCACTTGACGAACACGTTCAAGCACCTGCTGATCTTTGAGGGCCTGGGCGCGCAGGCGCCGCAGTTTGCGCATCTGCCGCTGCTCGTCGCGCCGGA
>JASIJX010000628.1 GCA_030049955.1 Acidobacteriaceae bacterium | reverse complement strand
TGGTGCAAAGTAACCAGCAGACGTGTTGATGGATGATGTCCGGAGAGACTTGTTTAGCAACTGCTTTACGATTCCCTCAGACTTCGTGATGACTTTCCGTTTTCCCTTCTCGTTTACGATCAGTTTTGAGTCGAGTTCTCGGAGCAACTTCGATCCGAAGTCTGACGGTTTCTTTGGGCGCCCGGAAGGGTTTCCCGACTTCCTCTTTTTGAACTGACCGCTTTTGGGGGGCTTCCGATAGCCGACTTCATAGTCTTCTATCTCTCTATCGTCGTTCATGTCGGTTAGTCGGCCATACGCCCAAGAACAGCGGAAGTCAGAATATAAGGCCGTTTTATTCTGAGCGCTCCCCGACGTTCCTTTTTTCCGGAGGACACTCGGCATTTCCCGATCAGAGAATGGCTCTGTTATAGGCCAGGTTTCAGGACGCGGAGAATCCTCTCCTGTGTCCTTCAGGGGCAAAGGCTGTCAATTATGCGGGGAAATTTGGGAATTTGTTGCTATAAGACGCAGATATTAACAAACTTACGACTGTATGGTGGACCAAGTAGAAAGCGAACTATTCTCCACTGCTAAATTCCCTCAAAACAGGCCCCAATTATGGGGCAAATTGGTCCAATCTCCCATGGCTGGCGGGAGACCGAAATGAGTCAATGAGTGACTCGGCGATAATGCACTCACCGACGGCAATGACAAGACTCATGGCCACGCTGGGTGCCTTCCACTTCCTCGCCTGCGCCTGCCTCATGCACGCAAATCTATTTAGGCTCCTCGCCAAAAGTTAGTAATAGCCTCCAAGGTGTACCGATGGCCAAGAAGAGCATGATGGATTCAGTGACATCACGGCAATGTACTGGCTGGCGGAAGTTGAGATGCATTCCAGCCGCCACCGATAGCCTTGATCAAGAGCACACTGGCATTCATCTGACGGTAGAGGATGTCGATTTGGTTTCGTTCGTTGAAGAGTAGAGTGGTTTGTGCAGTGACAACGTCCAGGTAGGGGTTGGCGCCTCCTTCGTAGAGATCGGTGAACAGCCTCAGGTTGAGTTGCGATTCCTTCACAGCTTGTTGTTGCTGAGTCGCTTCCTGCGCGAGGATTCGGAGCGCAGTCAAATTGTCTTCCACCTGTTGAAATGCTTGGAGCGTTGTCTCGCGATAAGTCGCGACGGTTGCGTCGTAGTTGGCCTTTGCCTGTTCCACACTGGCTCGACGGCGGCCGGCATCGAAGATGATCTCGGTTGCCTGCGGTCCAATCGCCCAGTAGCGGCTAGGCCAGGTGAATAGGTTAGAAATGTGCGCGGATTGCAGCCCCACGTCGCCGCCAATGGTCAGGCTCGGGAAGTACGCAGCCCGCGCGATGCCAATACCTTCGTTTGCCTCGGCTACCCGGCGCTCCGCGGCTGCTATGTCGGGGCGCCGTTCCAACAGTTGGGATGGCAAGCCAACCGGAATGGCCGGAGGCTCGAACGGTTGTGATCGAGGAACAATGGCGAACTCGGCTGGCGGCTTGCCGATCAGGACGGCAATTGCGTGTTCATATTGAGCGCGCATCACGCCGATATCGGTATCCTGCACACGCGTGGTCTCTAGCTGCGTTCGTGCTTGCACCACGTCCGCCTCAGGCGCCGCGCCGCCTGTGAACAGCGCGCCCGTGAGATCGACCATATCTGCATAGGCCTTTACGGTTTCGTCCAGCAGTCTCTTTTGTGCGTCGGCGTTGCGCAATTCGAAATAGTCGTACGCGAGTTCCGCTTGCATACTGAGAGTCATGCTTGCGAGATCGCCGGCGCTGGCCTGAGCTTCCGCGCGGGCGGCTGCCACGGTGCGACGTATGCGGCCCCATAAGTCCACTTCGTAAGAGAGATCAAAAGGAAGCACGAAGTTACCGACGGATTCGATGCTGCTACTGCTGGAGGGAAAGTAAGGTTGATTGGGTGAGAGGCGAAAAGCCTCAACACCCGGCGATACCGAGATCGTGGGGAACTCTGCGGCGCGATAGTAACGAACCGTTGCGCGGGCCTGCCGAAAGCGCGCCTCCGTTATCTGGACGTTCTGGTTGGAGACTGTGACTTGTTCCTCCAATGCGGTAAGCTGAGGATCGCCGAACAACTCCCACCAGTCACTTCGTAGCGCTTCTGCATTGGGATGAGCGACCTTCCATTGGTCCGTTTCCGGCAGCTCCTTATAAGCAGGCGGCACCGAAGCGGCCGGCCGTTTGTACTTCGGACCGACCATACAACCGGCAAGGAAAATCACGCCGGTTGCCTGCAGTAGGAACCGAAAGCTCATCGATCGGCACCGGACGTCGCACTCGCGATGCGGACGGGCGTGCCGCTGACTAGCGAGTCAGACGGGCTTTCGATGACTTCGTCACTCGTACTGAGCCCCGAGGTCACTTGCACAGTGTTTCCGAAATCGGTGCCGATAGTGATTGGAACAAGTTGCGCGACATTATTGCGGACCACTCCGACCTGTAGACCTTGCGCACGGAACAGAAGCGTAGCGGCCGGAATAATGACAGATTGAATCTGCCTGGGTAGCGCAAGGTGGACCCAGACGAAGGCTCCGGGAAGAAGCAGACCTTTGGAATTATCTATATCGACCTCCGTGTTGAGGGTGCGTGAACCCATGTCGATAGAGCTTGATGTACGGGTGATTGTGCCCTGAAAGCCCTGATCAGGGTATTCGTCGAAACTAAGGGTAGCCTTTGATCCGACGCGAGCGGCGCGTGAATACACCTCAGGAACCGCGACAAAAATACGAAGCGTGCTGATGTGCCCAATCTGAAAGAGCTCCTGGCCAGGCGTGTTCAGGCCGGCGGCAATCAGCCAGCCATTATCCGTGTTTCGCGCAGTGACCACCCCGTCAAAGGGCGCATAGATTTTTTCGAATCCGACCAGATCTGCAAAATGACCCTGGTTTGCAGCGTATGAATTGACGGTCGAATCTGATGCGTTCTGATTAACAACGGCTTGATCAGTCGATTGTTTGGATACGGAGCGCGTTTTGATCAGTCCCTGCCAGCGGTCGGATGTGATTTTGGCGATGTTCGCATTTGCCTTGGATGTTTCCAGGTCAGCCTGCGCCTGCGCCAGTTGCTTATCGAGCTCAGGCGCGGCAACCACGGCGAGCAGATCGCCCTTCTTCACGCGTGAGCCGATGTCGTGGTACCACTTGACCAGATAGCCACTGGCGCGAGCATAGACGGGGGAGTTGATGTAAGGCTGAGTGGCTCCCGGCAGCACGACTTCATCAATGGGCGAGGCCAGCTTGGGGTGGATGATCCTCACCTCTTGAATGACCGCCTCGTGCGTGTTTTGCTGCAGTTTCGACTCGGCTCGCTCGCGGGCACGTATACCCCAAAGAATCGCGATTACGAGGACGATGAACATGGTCACGCCAGCCGCACCCAGGAACCGCATGGTGCGACGCCGTCCTGGAACCTCCTCCGGCGGACAGCCTGGAATCTCGGCGTTCGCTTTCTCCTTGTTATCTATTTTGTCATCCATTTTGAGCTCCATTCTGAGCAGTGTTTTGAGACCGCTGCAGGCGATGGTGGTGCAAAAGCGCGAATACAGTCGGCACGAAGACCAGAGTGGCCACTGTTGCGCAGAGCAAACCTCCGATCACAGCGCGACCGAGAGGCGCGTTTTGTTCGCCTCCATCGCCGGCGCCTATTGCCATGGGGAGCATGCCAATGATCATGGCAAGGGCTGTCATCAGAACAGGTCGAAACCGCGTGAAGCCGGCCTCTGCCGCGGCCTCCAGGGCATCGCCGCTTTCAGCCAGCCGCTCCTTGGCGAAGGCGATCACAAGAATGCTGTTCGCCGTCGCAACACCCATGCTCATGATGGCGCCCATCAATGCGGGCACGCTCAGGCGCGTGTGAGTAAGGAACAGGAAGACGATAATACCGGCCAGAGCCGCAGGTAGAGCGGTGATGATGATGAATGGATCCAGCCAGGATTGAAAATTGACAACAATCAGCAAATAAACGAGAACGATGGCAGCAGCCAGGCCCGCCAGCAATCCTGCATAAGAGGTTTGCATCGTTTCGAGCTGGCCGCGTATGCGAAAGAAACTGCCACGCGGGAGGAGTTTTTGATTGTTGTCGACGATGCGAGTAACGTCCCGTCCAACGGACGCGAGATCGCGATCCTGGACAGAGCCAAAAATGTCGACGACGCGGCGGATGTTATAGTGATCAATCGCTTCCATTTCGTTACCCCGGCGCAACGAGGCAACGTCCGACAGGATTTCAGGACGCCCCATCGTTGCCGAGGTGAGGGGTATGTTCCCCACGCCCTGTAAGGACTCAATGCGATATTGCGGGGTTTGCGCGATGAGTTCATACTGCACACCGGTATCCCAGTTCAAGAAGAAAGTTGGGCTGGTCTGAAAGCTACCGCTCAGAGCGACAAGCAGGTTGTTATTGACGTCGCGAGCAGTGTAGCCGCCTATTGCTGCCTTAGTTCGATCGATATTGATGTTGAACACCGGATAGTTGATTGGCTGTTGAATCCGTAAGTCAGTGAGGCCGGGAACCTGACGGAGTTCGGCCAATACTCGAGTAGCCAATTCATGATTGCTCGCCAGGTCCTGACCTTCTATCTGGACATCCACCGGCGCAGGCAATCCAAAGTTCAGGATTTGCGTGACCATGTCAGCCGGCAGGAAGTAGAACATTGTGCCCGGGAATTGGCGGGGCAAGACCGTGCGAAGCGTCCGGACGTAATCGGCCGTCGGGCGATGTTTGGCGTTCAACGTCACGAGTACGTCGGCATCGGAGGCGCCGATCACGCCTGAAGTGTTGTACAGGAAGTTCAGCTGGCTGTAGGGCAAACCGATGTTGTCAACGATGCCTTGCATTTCTTGCTGTGGTATCTGCTGACGGATCGTGTTTTCGATCAGGTCGGCCAGCATGGCGGTTTCTTCGATGCGGGTTCCGGTTTGAGCCCGGAAATGGAGGATAAATTGGCCGCTGTCGACGCTGGGGAAGAAGTCGCGGCCGAGCCAGGGAAGAAGAGCCGCGGCGGAGACGCACACGAGAAGGAAAGCCGGGATGAAAATCAGTCGTCGGCGTATGAATGTCCTCAGCAACGCGAGATATGTGTTCCGGAACCGTTCGAATCCACGATCAAATGCCTTCTGCATCCGCGCCAGTGGATTGCGCGATGGCCTAGCTTCATGTTCGGGCGCCCTCAGGAGATACATCGCCATGGTAGGCACCAGCGTTCGCGACAGGAGATAGGAGGCGATCATCGCGAAGATGATCGCCTCTGCCAGAGGCGGGAACAGATAATGCGAGACGCCCTGTAAGGCAAACAGGGGCAAAAAAGCGATGCAAATGCAGGTCGTGGAGACGAACGCCGGGGTCGCGATCTGCGAGGCTCCCTGCAAAATGCCTTCATAGAGGGTTTGACCCTCTTCGAGATGGCGGGCGATGTTCTCGATGGTGACTGTAGCGTCATCCACCAGGATGCCTACCGCCAGCGCTAACCCTCCAAGCGTCATAGTATTGATGGTTTCCCCAATGGCGCTCAGGACAATGACCGACGTAAGAATTGCCAGTGGAATAGAGACGGCGATGATAATCGTGCTGCGCCAACTGCCAAGAAACAACAGAATCATGAGCGCCGTCAGGCCGGCAGCAACGGTGGCTTCACGGACGACACCTTCAATGGCAGCGCGAACGAACACGGATTGATCAGCGAGCGGTTGAACGCGCAGTTGCGGCAGAAGGGTCTGCTCGACGCGCGGGAGCAACTTGCGAATTCCACTAACCACGCTGAGCGTAGATGCGCTTCCAGCCTTGATGATGGTGACCAGAACACCACGGCGGCCGTTGTGACGAACGATGTTGGTTTGAGGGATAAAACCGTTGGCAACGTGCGAAATATCTTTTAGATAGATCGTTGAGTTACCCACCTGTTTCACGGGAACATTGTTGAGTTCCTCAACCGTTTTGGGCGCTGAGTTGGTTGGGAAGTCATATTCGAATCGGCCGATTTTGGCGGTGCCCGACGGCGCAATCACATTCTGTGCGGTCAAGGCAGCCACAACATCCTGCGGTGAAATTCCTTTGGACTGTAGCAGCGTGGTCTGAAGGTTCACCATGATCTCGCGCTGCTTTCCGCCGAAGGGGTACGGCACAGCCGCACCGGGAACCGTCACAAGCTGGGGTCGAAGGAAGTTCAGGGCCTGATCATTCAGGTCGGCTTCGCTCAGTCCAGGCCCGGACAGCGCGAGCTGTAACACAGGCACACTTGAAGCCGTGTAGTTGATGATCAGGGGAGGCAGTGTACCGGGCGGCAACTGGCGCAGGATAGCTTGTGAAACAGCAGTAACCTGCGCGTTCGCCCGGTCCACGCTGGCGTTCGGTTGTAGAAAGATTTTTACTCGGACGATGCCGTCAATGCCGACAGTCGTGGATTCAATGTGCTCGATGTTGTCGACCGTCGTTGTCAGAACTTTTTCGTACACTGTTGTGAGCTGGCCTTCCAGCTCTTCCGCGTTCATCCCCGTGTAAATCCAGGAAACGGCGATCACTGGTAGATTAACGGCAGGGAAGATGTCCGTTGGCGTGCGCAGAATGACAATTGGGCTGAGAAGTAGCACCAGCAGCGCCAGGACGACAAAGGTGTAAGGGCGATCGAGCGCGAGCTTAACAATCCACATGGCTAAAGAATTGTTCCAGGAGCGTGTTTCATAAATGGGCTCGGCCTCAAGCCGGACACTTATGCTTGGGGAAGATGGTCCATTGAGCTTCTGTCATCAAAAGGCGGTAGAAGCCAGTGATCGATGAGCCGTGGAGTTGATCGAGGCGTTTTGCCAGATCGAGGTCGCAGGGAGGAAGCGCGTGAACGTCGTGGCTAGTGAGTGCCCGGCTGAGCCGGATGTTCTGTGGTGTGATCCGCTCTAAGCGGCTTAACCGGGGTTGCAGTCACGGTCAAATTGTGAGCCATCTCGATGGTGGCGGGGCGGCGCCGCAAGTTCATTTGGGTCCCGGCGCTGATCTTCCTTATTCTTGGGAGAGTGGCTTAAGCTCTCATGCTCGCCAATCTGAAATCTCCCCCTTGTGAGCCTAGCGGCTCACGCGTCGTTTAGATGTCTCCGATCGCATCATTGGATGTCTCCGATCACATTCGAAGCCGGATGTATCGAACGGAAACCGGAAACGGGGCAAACCGGGAGTAATTATCAGTAGGCGCCCCCGGCATAGACTCCTTTCCGAGGTGCTTTATGCTGGAGCGATCCGAATATTCGACACACAAGCAGATGGAGATTATTCTTTACCAATCGGCACTCCCAAGGAGTGATTCCCAATTTGGATGGGAACGTAGCCGATGACTTCACGCAGACAAGTGTTGAGCGGTCCCGCTTTACCTTTACCCTCGAATTTCCGCGGTTCCTGGTTACTCCGCACCTATCAATCGGAGGAAATCTATGAAACGGGAAATCATTCGCGTCGAGCCTCTGGACACCTACCTGGAAAAATACAAGGCCCCAGCTTCAGCCGTGACGAAGCACGGCGACACAATCTACGTCTCAGGTTCTCCGCCGTTCGACCCCCAAACAGGAGAAATCTTCAAGGGACCGATTGAGTGTCAGACCGAGATCGTATTGGATCAACTCAAGCTCTGTGTCCAAACCGCAGGCTCTTCTCTGGAAAACATTCTGAAGCTGAATGTCTACGTCACCTCGGTAGACATGTTCCCTGCCGTGAATACCGTCTACAGGCGTTATTTCCCGGAAAATCCGCCCGCGCGCATCTTTATTAATGTTCCTGCTTGGTACGGCGGGTTTGATATTGAAGTGGATTGTATCGCCGCCGTTTTATAAGAGTGCCCTTCAGTTCGGTATCAAATCTCTGCTCGTTGAGAGCGGCCACGAAGGCGCCTTGTGCGACGGCACGTCACGCCTTTTGGTATTGCGCTTAATCTGCCAGGCACCGGTGGGTGGGACGAAGGCTTATCAGCTGGTCGGATTGACGCCCCCGGATGGGCCTGATCATTCAGCTTTATATGGTTGAGTTGATTGCAACCGG
>JASIJX010000627.1 GCA_030049955.1 Acidobacteriaceae bacterium | reverse complement strand
TTTCCGCGGCCCGAGCTCTTCGAGTGGATCGTGGCGGAAAACGGCGCGCTCCTCTATCGCCCGCACTCGCACGAATCGCGCCTGCTCGCCGACCCGGCGCCGAATGGCCTCGCAGAAGCGCTCACTGTGCGCGGCGTCACCCCCATCACCAGCGGCCGCTCGATCGTCGCCTCCTGGCGCCCGTACGAGTGCACCGTGCTCCGGGTGCTCAGCGAGCTCGGCATCGATCGCCAGATCATCTTCAACAAGCGCGCCGTCATGATCCTGCCCACCGGCACTAACAAAGCCAGCGGCCTGCGTGTGGCCCTGGACGAGATGAAGATCTCCGCGCACAATGTGGTCGCCATAGGCGATGCCGAAAACGACCTCCCCATGCTCACGGCCTGCGCCTGCGGCGTTGCCGTCAGCAATTCCGTGGAATCGGTATTGGCCAAAGCCGATCTGATCACCTCAGCCGATCACGGAACCGGAGTCGAGGAGCTGATTGACGAAATCCTGCTCAACGATCTGAGCCGGTGGCTTGCTCCCGGAGGCGAGCACGGTTTGCTTCTTGGCACAGCAAAGGACGACCCCGAGCGTCGGGTCATGATTCCCGCTCTTGCTCACTCCGTGCTCGTCGCCGGCCCGTCGGGCAGCGGCAAATCCACCGCCATCACCGGCCTCATCGAGCGGCTCGCAGAAGAGCAGTACCAGTTCTGCCTCTTTGACCCCGAAGGCGACTACGAAAATTTCGAGCCAGCCGTCAACCTTGGCAACCCCCACTATGCGCCTGCCGCCGGCGAGGTGCTCACCCTGCTCGAACGCGCTTATAACGTGGTAGTCAACCTGCTCGGTATCGCGCTCGATTACCGGCCGGCCTACGTCTCCGAGGTGATCCGTAAGCTGGACGATCTCCGCCAGAAAAAAGGCCGTCCGCACTGGCTCATCCTCGATGAAGCGCACCACATCTTCCCCGCTCGCACGCCTGCTGAAAGCACGCTGCTGCCCGCGCCGCCCAGCACCTCGCTCATGATCACCGTCCATCCCGATCACATGCGCCCGGAAGCGCTGGCCGTGGTATCGATCGTTCTGGCCGTGGGCAAGGACCCGCAGGAAACCCTGCGTGCCTTCTGCCGCACGGCCCAAATCCCTGAGCCCAATCTGGCGCCGGTTACGCTCGAACACGGCGAAGTGCTCGCCTGGTTTCGCGGCGAAGGCGATCCATTTGTGGTGAAAGTTGCGCCCGGCAAAACCGAGCACCTGCGGCACATCCGCAAGTATGCGCAGGGCGATCTGGGACCAAGCAGCTTCGTCTTCCGCGGGCCGGACGCCAGGCTCGCGCTCATCGCGCAGAATTTCGACAACTTCATCCGCATTGCCAGCGGCGTCGACGACGAAACCTGGCGCCATCATCTTCGCGCGCACGACTACTCGCGCTGGCTGCGCGAAACTATCAAGGACCGAGACCTGGCACAGCAGGTCGAGGAGATCGAAAACCGCGAAGATTCGCCGCAGCAGAGCCGCGAACGGATCTTCGCCGCCATCCGCACCCGCTACACCGCCGCGGCGTAACGGGTCAGTCCAACCCGGCGTGCGTTCCGTCGCAATACGGCCTGTCGCCCGTCTGTTTGCATCCGCACAAAAACACTGTGCCCGTCTCACGGCAGTCAAACCGCACCGGCGTCAGTCCCGTGCCCTTGTGGCTGCCATCGCAAAACGGTTGAGTGGCGCTGCGCCCGCAGGCGCACCACAGGTAGCTCTGCCCTGCTTCAACCTCAACTTCGTACGGACCCTTCTGCGCAATCATGGGTTCAGCCATCGCGGGACTCCTTCAGTGCAACGTGCCGCCAGGTGTCAAATGCCGGCGGATGAATTACTGAAACTGCCTCAGTTTCCGCTGAGCACATGGTCAATCAGCGCATGCTCGATAGCCACGTGTGTAGCCAGCGGTTGCATCACCATCCGGGCCTCTGCGCTGTCAAAGGGAATCAGGTCCGCCTGGTCAAAGCTAAGAGTCGGAGCCTTGTAATCCATTCCCAGCACATTGCTCGAATAATAGTACCCCTGATCGTAATACCCCGTGGCTCCCATCAGATCCATGCCCAGGAAAAGGCGCCGCTGATTCAGCCCGGGGGCATACATCGGCGAGCCTTGCTCAAGCTCTCTTCCATTCGTCACACCCAGCAGATCGAGCACCGTCGGCATCACGTCGATATGCGAGGTCGGCGTATTGATCACTACCGGCTTTTTAAGGATGCCGGGCGCATAGATCATCATCGGAACTCGCAGCGTGGCATCGCTCAGCGTGGTGTGAACGGCAAAGCGAAATTCTTTTTTCCCCGCGTCGGCTATGATCCGCATCCCATGATCACCTGTGACCACAATAATGGTGTGGTTCAGCGCTTTGTCCCGCTGCAATTCGTCCAGCAATTCTCCCATCCATGCATCTTGCAGCACGGCCAGCGCATGGGCTCGCTCCAACTCCGGCATAGGCTTGCTTCCGTCCAACAGCCGGTATGGATCGTGTCCTATTTCTGGAGAAAAATTCACCGCAAATTTCTGCCCGTGGGCCGTCCACGCGCGGATATCTTTCATCATCGACAACAGCCCATCGTGATCGTTCTTCTCGACGTAATCGACCGGACCGAAGAAAGTTTCATTGTCCTTTGGATCAAATTCCGGATCGAACGGCGATGCCGCGATCTTCTCAAACCCTACGCTGGCTAGCATCGGGTAATCGTGGTGGTCGCGGCTGTTCCACACAAATCCATAAAACGCTGTCGCATATCCGTCATCGTTCAGACTGCGAATCATGCTCGGCACTTTTGCCTGCTTTTCCATCACTCCCTGGTCGCGGTGGATGTAGAGCGAGGTATAAATCGAGAACGTCGCGTTGTCGGTTAGCGGATAGGTGGTGTAATGCCTGCTCATCACGAAGGAGTGCCCCCGCAATCGCCGCATGTTGGGCATATCGTCCAGCGAATCGCGAGCCGGGTCGAAGGCGTGCTCAGTCATCGACTCCATGATGAAGACGATCACGTTGTAGCCCTTTGCCTGTCCTGTATAAATCGTTGGCTTGGGTGCTGGAACATGCGCGATGTGCCTGTACGCAGCTATCAATTCCGGTATGCTCCGCGAGTCCAGGCTGGTGTTTGCGCCGCCGTTCACAAAAGGGACAACCGTCATTTTGAGCAGCGGCTGCGACCACGGCATCGGCGGAACACGCAGAGCCCAGGCCGAGCCGGTGGTAACAGCGCCAATGATGAATACTGCCAGTACCGCTCGATTCAATCGCCGGGCGTTGCGCCTGAGCGCCCGCAGTGACCATGCCGACACCAGCACCACAAACAAAAGGTCCACGCCGGCCAACAGCGCAGTCGCGTAGGGATGGTAAGCAAAAGCGGCATCGTGATTCCGGATCGACCACGACACCGCAAACCAGATGAGCGGCAGCGAGGGAAACGTGCCGGAGGTCAGGAATCCAAGAATCTCCGTCACGACCACCACTTGGATCACGGCGGTAATCGCAAACGCTGCATACACGCGCGCCCGGGGCTTCATCCAAAAAGTCGCAACACAAAACGCGAGCGGGATCAGGATCAGGCCCCACAGCATGTCTGAGCGGAACAAGGCAGCCTTTTCTGTAAGCTTTAACGGATAAGAAGTGCTCAGGCTAGAGCCGAATGCGGCCAATGTCATCATCATCTTCTTCATCGTGGCAATTTTCTCAACCACGATACAGATCGCAGAT
Source organism: Acidobacteriaceae bacterium (assembly GCA_030049955.1). Next base: position 3,017 of record JASIJX010000627.1, on the reverse strand, counting down.
GAGAGCAACGGTAGCAGGACGATTCCCGTCTGGTTCTGGTCAAGCCACTTTGCAATCTTGTTCCGCTTCAGCAGTTCACACAGTTCTACGCGGGCTGCCATCGCCGCTCCCATCTAGCGCTCAAATGTATTGGGGGTGATATTGCGATTATACGTAGCGCCCTCTTCGGTCGCATGTAAGCGATCCCGGGACGGCCAAATTTGCGGCCTTCGGACCTCGAAGGTAAAATTTAGAGAAAACTCGCTAATCAAGATTGCAAAAAGCGGCGCCGTGATCGGTGCCGGGCTACTGTATGTCTGCGGCTCTAGAGTTTCGTCGTCAATCTCGATTGACCCCATTGCGCTCGAAGCAGACATCCAGACCTTCTGGAATTTCCTGCATATCAGCTATAACTGCGCGGTTCCAGGTTGAGGAGCAGCCAGGGTAGAAGAAGAGAGGAGTTTTGCCGCATGAATTGTCTACCCCCCACAGAGATTATGGCTGGCCCTCCACAACAGCAGGGCAGCGCCTTTCGCCGCATCGGCTCGGGGGTCGACGCCTGGATCAACCGTCACTCCTGGTCCAGCTTTACCATCTTCTCGCTCTTCTATTTCGTCATTGCCATCAGCCTCTCTTCGCTGAAGCTGCTCTGGTTCGATGAGCTCATCACAGTACACGTCGCGCGCCTCGGCAGTCTTGCCGCTATCTGGCATGCGCTCGCGCAGGGAGTGGATCCGAATCCGCCTCTCATCTACATCCTCGTTCACGCTTCAAGCAGCATCTTCGGCAACCACGAGTTCGCTTACCGGCTACCCGCCATGATCGGCTACTGGATCGGTTTGCTCTCGCTTTTTGCCTATCTCAGGCGCATGCTGCCCGCCGTGTGGGCTTTGGCCGGCGCCGTGCTTTCCACCACCATGGGGGGCTTCCAGTACAGCTATGAGAGCCGTTCCTACGGCCTTTATTACGGCATGGCGATGCTCGCCTTCTTCTGCTGGAGCCAGACCACCGATTCGCGGCGCTCGCTTGCTGCGCGGCGATTTGCCCTCATCGGAATGGTCTTCGCCCTCGCGGCCGGCATATCGTCGAACTACTTTGCCGTGCTCGCCTTCCTGCCCATCGCTGCGGGAGAAGCCGTCCGCACTTTTCTTCGCTATCGGGCCGGCAGCACAGGACAAGCTCCGAGACACACCGCTCGACGTTCGCTCTTCAATGCCATCGATCTCTCCATCTGGATCGCGATGCTCGCCGCCGCTTCGCCGCTCAATTTTTACCGCCGGTTAATTGAGCACAACATCGGGCAATTCGGCGCTTACACCTATTACAAGGTGTCACTCGCGCGGCTCGGCCAGGCATACACCGCGATGGTCGGTTTACAGATGCTCTGTCTGATCCTGGGTCTTTTTGTATTCGTGGCGGTTTACATCGTCGCGCGGTACAGCTTGCGCTGCTGCACCACCTGCCGGGCCAGTCTGCTTCCCCGCTGGATCGATCGAATTACCTCCCGCCCATGGCACGACCTCCCCATTCCCATGCACGAGGCCGCGGTAGTGTTCACGCTCATGGCCTACCCCATCATTGGCTACACCGCCGCTTCCATTCACGGCGGCATGCTGGCCACGCGCTACGTCATCCCGGTCTGCTTTGGCTTCGCCATCGCCGTAACGCTACTCTGCTTCCAGCTCTTTGCCCAGGTGCGTCGCGCCGGCCTTGCGATGCTCTGCTTCGGTTTCGCATGGTTCATCTGCTGTGTCTCGATCGCTGGCTGCAAGCTTGAAGTCCACAGGCTGCATTTCTACAGGTTCCTGAATCAGATGACGCATGCTGAAGCCTCCGCACCGCAGGGCACGCTCATTGCTGTTGCCGATCCCCTGCTAGCACTGGGTCTGGAGCAGTACGCGCCCGCATCTCTCGTGGCGCGCATTGTCTTCCCCGTGGATTTCCCCGCCATTCGCTTTTTCCGCCACGATGATTCCGGAGAGGAGAACCTCTGGGCCGGCCGCAACCTGATCTATTCGCTGCCCATAATCCCACTCGCCGATTTTCATAACAACGCCGGCAAATACCTCGTGCTCGCCGGCGACGGCAATTGGATGGTGAATGATCTGGCCTATCATCGCTACCCCATCCAACGATTGCCCATCAAGCTCACCGGCCACCTCGGGGCCATGTCGATGACGCTTTCGCCGGCGCTCTACATCGCTTATGGCGGCAATGCGCCCGCGGCGGAGTACGCCCCGCTCACAACGCCCGTTCCTTTTGAGGCCGCCGACAATCTGCCGCAGGCGACAAAACTGCCGGCCATACCCGGCGCATTGCAGTGAGCGTCGTCCCATACCTGACCTGATGGAAAAGACCTGCATGCAATTAGGGCGCTGTATAGCGCCATGGTTCGCCCACCCTCGCAAACCGCTGTACAATTGCCGGAGAGGACCCAGCCGACTATCGAGCCGGGAGGTGCTTTTGCACGTCGAACTCTAATCAGGTGTTGCAATGACAGTTCCCCGCGATAAAAACGAGCCGCGCAAGCTGCCCATGATGCCCATCCGCGACATGGTCATCTTTCCGTACATGATGACCCCGTTCGTAGTTGGGCGCGAATCCAGCGTGCGTGCGCTTGAAGAGGCGCTTACCGGCGACCGCAAGATCTTCCTCGCCACTCAGCACGACGCCTCGATCGACGAGCCCAAGGCCAAAGACATCTACCAGGTCGGCTCCATCTGCAACATCGTTCAGAGCGTCAAAATGCCCGACGGCAATATCAAAGTGCTGGTCGAAGGCATCGAGCGCGCCAAATCCATGGAAGTCACCGACCGCGACGGTTTCTTCGTAGCCACCGTTCGCACCGGCAAGCGCGAGTTCGAGATGACGCCGGCCGTCGAGCAGATCATGCAGCGCGTCACCACGCTCTTTGAGAGCTACGTCAAGCTGCAGCAGTCGCTCAACTACGAGACCATCATCGCCACCGTCCGCATGGACGAGCCGGCAAAGCTCTCCGACATCATCGCCGCCAACCTGCAGCTCGGCATCGAGGAAAA
>JASIJX010000103.1 GCA_030049955.1 Acidobacteriaceae bacterium | reverse complement strand
CGGTCTTGGGGAACGCAATCACTTCGCGCAAATTTGCTGCGCCGGCCAGCAGCATCACGATGCGGTCGAGGCCGAGGGCGATGCCGCCGTGCGGTGGCGTGCCGTATTCGAGCGCGTCGAGGAAGAAGCCGAATCTTGCTCTCGCTTCCTCCTCACTAATCCCAAGCGAAGAAAAAATCTGCTGCTGCACGTCCTTGCGATGGATGCGGATGGAGCCTGAGCCGAGCTCGAGGCCGTTCATGGCGAGGTCGTAACAGTCGGCGCGAACGCTGGCCGGGTCGCTGACTAGGTTGGCCATGTCGGCTTCGTAGGGCGCGGTGAAGGGATGGTGCGCGGGCACCCACTTGCCCGTGGCCACGTCGTACTCGAACATCGGAAAGTCAGTGAGCCAGATGGGATGGAAGGCCTGGCTGCCGTCGATGGCGGTTTCCGCATTGCAGGAGTGCGCTGCTTCGACGATCTCCTCGGTCACCTTGAAGGCGCCGTGGCGGTCGGCGTATTTCTTTGCGAGCTCCGAGCGGAAGTTGCCGGCGGCGGCGTAGACGTTGATCTCGCGCTCGCTCAGGCGGCCGGGGAACTTGGTGTCGCTGGCCTTGATGTGGTGCGCAGGATCGCCGGCCACGATGATAACGAAGTCGGCGTCGGAGGCTCCGGCCAGCTCGCGCACCTTTGCGGCGGACTCGGGAAAGCCTTTGCCCAGGCGCTTGAAGTCGTCGATGAACTTGGCGCCCTTTTTCGTATCGAAGAGCGGATGGTTGTCTTCACGCTCCTTGCGGCTAAGCTCGCCGACCTTGGGAATGCGGAAGGCGACGACGGGCAGCGCGGGATCGATCTGCAGCGTGGCGAGCGCAGCGTCAGTGAATGCAGGGCGCACGTCCACCAGGCCGGGCAGACGCAGATCGGGCTTGTCGGTGCCGTACTGGCGCAGCGATTCGTCGTAGCTGATGCGCGGGAACGGCGTGGGCAGGTCGACGCCGGCGGCGGCAAAGCCGGCCTTCATGCAATGCTCAATCACCGTGAAAACGTCGTCGCGGCGCGGGAAGCTCATCTCGAGATCGACCTGGGTGAACTCGAGCTGGCGATCGGCGCGGAGATCTTCATCGCGGAAGCAGCGGGCGATCTGGAAGTAACGGTCGAAGCCGGAGATCATCAGGATCTGCTTGAAGATTTGCGGCGACTGCGGCAAGGCGTAGAACTCGCCCGCATGAATGCGGCTGGGCACGAGAAAGTCACGCGCGCCCTCGGGCGTTGATTTACAAAGGATTGGCGTTTCGATTTCGAGGAAGCCCTGGTTGGCGAGGCTCTCGCGGATGGCGAGGGTGATCTCGTGGCGCAGGCGGAAATTGCGCTGCATCTCGGCGCGGCGCAGGTCGACGTAGCGGTACTTGAGGCGCACTTCCTCGTTCTGGATAGCGTCCTCGGCGGGCGAAAACGGCGCCAGGCGCGAGTCGTTGAGCACGCGCAGCTCGGTGGCCTCAATCTCGATCTCGCCGGTATCCATCTTGGGGTTGATGGCGTCCTCGGCGCGCAGGCGCACCTTGCCGACGGCGGCGACCACATACTCGGGGCGCACCTGCTCGCCGCGGAGATGGCCCTCGGGGGTGATCTCCTTGTCGAGAACAACCTGGCAGATGCCGGAACGGTCGCGCAGGTCGAGGAAGATGAGGTTGCCGTGGTCGCGGCGGCGGTTCACCCAGCCCATCAGCACCACGTGTTTGCCCGCATCGGCGGCGCGCAGATTTCCGCAGAGGTCAGTGCGTTGCAGATTGCCTAAAAAGTCGAGCACGGTTTAATGTTTCCTTCGGTCAATTTCGGTCGATGGCGCGACGCGGACAGACCCCTGCCGCTCGCTCATTCAGTGAAATGTTGTTTGGGCGCCGGCCAGAAAGGTGAGCCTGAACAGTGAATTTGTCTCGCTGTTACGGCTTCTGGGGGCAAAGCCCGGAAATTCCGTCCTTCTTCAAGGTACAGGCTGACGGGGCCTCAATGGAAATCGGCCGGTTAGTTCAAGCTACGGGGCACAGCCGCGAAGAAACAATCGCCTCGGCGGCGCGCACGGCCTCATCGAGCGTCATATGCGTGGAGTCGAGCAGAACGGCGTCTGCTGCGGGCCGCAACGGCGAATCGGCGCGGTTGCGGTCGCGCTCATCGCGGGCGCGCAGTTCGCGGAGGACCTCTTCGGGCTGCACGGCGGCCGCGGGGTCGAGCTGGTCAACATTTATCTGGTCGACATTGATTTGTTCGAAGCGTCGCATGCCGCGGACCTCTGGCGCCGCGTCGAGAAAGATTTTGACGTCCGCGTGGGGAAAAACGACAGTGCCGATGTCGCGGCCTTCCATCACTACGCCGCCCTCGGCGCCGAGCTGCTGCTGCAGCTGCACCATCCAGGCGCGGATGGCCGGAAAAATGCTCACGCGCGAAGCGGCGTCCGTGACCATTGGGTTGCGGATCAGGCCGGTGACGTCTTCGCCGTCGAGCAAAACGCGATTTTCTTCTTCGCCAGCTTCGAGGCGGATTTCGGTGGAGGCTGACAGAATCTCAAGCGCAGAGGTCTCGTCCAGCGGCACACCCGCGCGCAGCGCCTTTAGAGCAAAGGCGCGGTACATGGCTCCGGTTTCCAGATTCAGCAAGCCGAAGTGCCGGGCCAGATGACGCGCGATGGTGCTCTTGCCCGCCCCGGCCGGCCCGTCAATGGCAATAATTGCGTGGCGTGCCAGTTTGCGGAGGTTGGAATCGGTCATCCGCGCTTTTTGGTCCCCTGCGCAAAGCCATAGCGCTTGCCGCTGCCTGCCTTGGCGCCGGCTCCCACAGTCTGCTTGCGTACGGCGGGCTTGGCTGTGGCTTTGGCGAGCTTATGATTCGCCCGCGCCGGAGCAGCGGCCTTACGTGCGCCGGCAGTCGCCCGCGCTCCGTTGCTCACCGTTGCACGGCTGCTATGGCCGTTCCCGTTCGAGTGCGCACGATGCGAAGAGGCCGTGCCGTTGCGCTTGGCGGGCCGATTGGAGCCAGAGGAGTGCCGCGCGACATGTCCATTTGAGGACGTGCGGGCCGGCTTGCGATCGCGTGACTGCACGGCCGGACGGCTGAAGTGCGGCCGCGCTGCGGCAGGCTTGGGCGCCGGAGCAGGCTTGCGTGCAACCGGAGAACGGTGCGCGTGGGACTCGGCCGGCTCGTGAACGGCTGTGGTCTCCGGGCGCTGGGTCTCTTCATGCAAATGGGGTTCACCCGAATGTGCTTCACGCAAATGGTGCTCGCGCCCGTGTTCGCCTGCGTGGGCTTCCCGCCCATAATGATGTTCTTCCTCGCGCCCATACTGGTGGAGGAAATAGCTTGAGGACGACATTGCCGAGCTGGCATAGATGGTCGGCGTAGGCGTGAACTCGGGCAGCGTGCCCGCTACGTAGAAATGCGGAGCATGGCCGAGAGCAATTGTGTGCACCTGTCGCGTTGCTACCAGCCCGCGCAGCACTTCGCGCACCTTGCTGCGCGCGGTCAGCGGCGCCAGGAACAGCTCCACGTCTTCCATGCTGGCAGCGATGACAGCCTGCAGATAAATAGAGGCAAGCACCGAGATGGCCGTAACTTGCGAAGTGGACGCACCCTCGGCAATGGCCTTCTGGAAGCGGTTGCGGAGCAACTGCCACCGCGGCGCCTGGCCAGGCTCGGCGATGATTGGAATGATGCGAAGCTGCTGCCAGAGCTCTGTAATCGCCCTCAGCACAGCGGTTTCGGTCACTTCGCGGCCCAGTTTGTGCTTGAGCTGCGGAATGGTGGCTTCGCCCACTTCGAGCAGTTTGTAGGTTTGCACGGCGAGCGGGGAAACCTGCCTGGATCCGGTCAGTTGCGGAACGCGCCGCCAGTCGCGGTCGCCGCGCAGCGCATAAACGTACGGCAGCACCCAGGTAGCCACAACAAAGTCAGGTTGCTCGCCGGGTTGGCCCTGAAGATTCAGCCGAACGGCGATATCCTCCCTTTCGAGCCGGACCAGCAGTTCTTCGGCCAGGGCGATCTGCCGGGCGTCGGGAGTTGCGCTCCGTTGACCAGCTACCGCCTCAACAAACGAGGGCGCCACGGCCGCCGAATTGACAGGCGTATTCTGCCGTCGTGGCAAGAACAGGCATAACCCTGTCTCTTCCAACCAAGTACGGGCGTCCTCGAAAGTCAGGACCCCAGATCCGTTCAGGCGCATCCTTTCGGCGCGCGATGCTTCCAACTGTTCCGCTGTCAAAGAAAAACCTCGCTTCCAGGCTGGCTTACGGCAAACCAGAAGGTTGTTTTCAGTTTAAACCTCTTTAAGATTCGCCGCATCTCCGCTATCGTAGTGCGATCCTTGGCAGGACCGTGCGGGAAGGCGAGGTCAACTGAATCAACAGCTTCGGTTGGGCGTGCCGGGCAAGCCCGCGCTCGCTGAGAGCTGAGGCATGCCGCCTACAGTTCTCTTTAGATTCGATGGAAGGCCCGGTAGATCTCCTTCCACGAGTACAACAAAGCTATTGGACGGCCGTGCGGACAACTGGTTGGGTGATTGGTCCGTGCAAGTTCCAACAATAGCCATTCCATTCTGGCCGGGTCAAGAGGGGTGTTGATTTTAATGGCCGAATGGCAGGCGATGGAGGCTGCGATTCGCGTGCGGAGCGAGGTAAGGTCCTCATTTCGCGTGGGTTGCTCGTTCAACCCCGCCGATTGATCGATAACTTCAGCGAGCATGCGCTCAAGCGCCGCGCCTTCGAGACCCACGGGAGCGGCTTTGACGGCCAATGTTTGGGGGCCGAAGGGCTCGACCTCGAAGCCATTGCGTTCCAGCTCCTCGGCAATGCGCGCAAAGACCACCATCTGCTCGGGTTTCAGCTCGACGAGCAGGGGCATCAGCAGCCGTTGCCGCTGCGCCTGTTCCACCTGGCGCTCACGCAGGATCTTCTCAAAAAGCACGCGCTCATGGGCGACGTGCTGATCGATGATCCACAGGCCATCCTCGCTGGTGGCCAGGATGAACGACTCACGGAGTTGGCCGAGCGGCTTGAGCGAGCCGAGTTGATTGAGGTTGACTGCGGCTTGCTCAGCTTCAACCTGGCTGGCGGCGACAGCGGCGAGGGAGCCATTCGGTGAAGGCCCATCCGGGGCGGGGCTACAGTGATTTGTGCCGACTGCGGGTGTGAAAAGCGCGGCAGCCGCTTCACCCCAAGCCTGGCGATTGAAGGTGCGGGGGTCGAAATCATTGGTCTGACCCGCGAAGCTTCCGCGAGCAAATGGCAACCGGCTTGGCGCGGGTGCAGGCATGCGCGGTGTAAGTTGGAAAGCTTCTGCATTGGCTGTCGCATCGGGATCGGAATCTGGCGGGGGTGGCTGGACGGCAAAATCGTCACCGGGCGCCCCCGGCACTGGCGAAGCCGCGGGCGGCATCAGCGACGGGCTGGCCGTGGGCTGCGCGTCCAGCGCGGCAAGAAATCCTGCGGCGGGCCGCGCTTTTACCAGCGCCGTGCGCAGGCTGTCGCGAACAAAATCGTGCACCAGCGACTGCTGGCGGAAGCGGACTTCAGTCTTGGCCGGGTGAACGTTTACGTCCACCTCTTCCGGCGGCATTTCCAAGAACATCAGCACTACAGGAAAGCTCGTGGGCGGAATGACGTTGCGATACGCCTCCGTGATGGCGTGCAGCAACAGCCGGTCGCGGATGAGTCGTTTGTTCACAAAAATGTAGATGGAATTGCGATTGAGCTTTTGCAACTCGGGCTTGGAGTAAAAGCCGGTGAGCCGCAACGTGCCGGGCTGGCGCAGGGGCTCATCAGGGTCACGCGGCCATGAGCGTTTCCAGGGAGGTGGTTCGGGCAGACCAACGCGCGCGAGCGGCAATTCGGCGGCTACGGGCAGAAGCTGCGCCAGCGTGTCTTTGCCAAAAATCTGGTAGATGCGCTCGGCGGCGCGCGCTACGGGTGGGACAGCCACGATGGTGTGGCTGGAAGAGACCAGTTCGAAGTGCATTTCCGGATGGGCGAGCGCGTAATGCGTAACAAGTGCTGTCACATGCGCGAGCTCGGTGGATTCGGCACGGAGAAATTTGCGTCGCGCCGGCGTGTTGAAGAACAGGTCGGAGACGGCGATGGTCGTACCCCGAGGCAGCGCCGCGTCATCCATGCGCAGGATCTTGCCGCCGGCGATCTCGAGCCGCGTTCCCGGTTCGGCTGGATCGCCGGTTGATGTTTCAAGCGTGACGCGGGCGACGGAAGCGATTGAAGGCAGTGCCTCGCCGCGGAAGCCGAGCGTGGCGATTGAAAGCAGGTCGTCTGCGGTGCGCAGCTTCGATGTAGCGTGGCGCTCGAAGGCCAGCAGGGCATCGTCACGGTTCATGCCGCAGCCGTCATCCGCGATCCGGATCAGCTTTCGGCCGCCGGCCTCGACCTCCACGCGAATGCGCGTGGCGCCGGCGTCGAGCGAGTTTTCCAGCAGCTCCTTGACGACGGAAGCCGGCCGGTCAACCACCTCGCCGGCGGCGATCTGATTCGCCACCTGGTCGGCAAGAATCCGGATGTGACCCATAAGAACTCAGCGTAGCAGGAGTGGCAGTGGGAAAAACCGCACTTAATCGGGGGTTGTTTCTTCACCGTCAGACTGCCGTGTTTTTAGAATTCCCCCACTCCAAGCCCTCATCCTGCCCGATATTCCTCCCGTCTATAATGGAGATGAATCACTGGCGCCTGATCTTCCGACCATTTGGAGATTGTTGTGCTCCGGATCCGAGGCCGGAATTGGGCGAAATTGCTGTATATTCGGGCACGCACTCACAAAGCCTTCTGCGCGGCGCTCCGAAGGGCCCGCGCCGGCTGAAATTTCGAATGGCTGCTGCCGCGCTGTTGCTGCTAGCTCCTGGGTTAAGCGCCCGGTCGCAACAGATCTCCGCACCCGAGCCTGCATCGAGCGCCACTATCGCCGCTCCATCTTCCGAAGCTGGAAACGCAGCTGCCTCATCTGTCACCGGCCTAGCACCGGGAACCATCTTCGGCGCAGTCGCAGGCAAGGACGGCGAGGCTTACGCCGGAGTGCGCGTGATGCTCGATTTCACGGGACCCAATCCTGCTCCGGCCGAAAGCGCAACCACGGACGACAATGGCGACTTCCGCTTCTCGAGCGTGCCTGCCGGAGCGTTTAAGCTCACCTTTTCTTCGAGCGGCTTTGTCACCGAAACAGTCACTGGCGTGCTCGTGCCCGGCGGCGCCTGGGACGCGCATACGACCGTGCTGCCGGTGGCCAATGCCACCACCGATGTGCGCGTGACCGCGTCGAGCACCGAGATTGCGCAGGCGCAGCTGAACATTGAAGAGCACCAGCGTGTTTTGGGCGTGATTCCCAACTACTATGTGACCTACGATCGAAACCCGGCTCCGCTGACGGCGCGACAAAAGTTCCAGCTCGCCTGGAAGTCCAACGTCGACCCGGTGACGTGGATTGCGACGGGCGTTTTTGCCGGCGTGGAGCAGGCCGACGATACCTTTGCTTACGGTCAGGGTGCGCAGGGGTACGCCAAGCGATACGGTGCGCTCTACGCAGACGGCTTTATCGGCAACATGCTGGGCGGCGCCGTTCTGCCTTCGCTGCTGCACCAGGACCCGCGCTACTACTACAAAGGAACAGGCAGCGTGGGCTCGCGCGTCTGGTACGCCATCTACAACTCGGTGATGTGCAAGGGCGACAACGGCCGCTGGCAGGTGAATTATTCGGCCATCGGCGGCGGCCTGGCGGCTGGCGGGATTTCCAATTTATATTACCCGGCAGCTAACCGCGACGGCGTCGCACTGACCTTCGAAAGCACGGGCATCGGCATTGCTTCAGGCGCTTTCCAGAACCTGATGCAGGAGTTCGTGATCAGGAAACTGACGCCGCACGCGCGCCGGAGCGATCCGGGGCAGTAGTAGGCTCTCCCTCCTTGATAATCCATCAGAAACCAGCCCATGCTGTCGATTCTCCTTTTTACAATTTCAACTAGAACAACTATAATTATGGACAGATCGACTGGAGGGCAGGACAATGGCGAGCTGGCAGGTTCAGGAAGCCAAAACCCGGTTGAGCGAAGTCATCGAGGAGGCACAGAAGAATGGTCCTCAAGTCATCACGCGCCACGGGACCGAGCGTGCAGTCGTGCTCTCCATCGACCAGTTTCGCGCGCTGACGGCTCACAAGCCGGGATTCAAGGAGTACCTGCTCGGCGGCCCGAAGGTGGATGATTTCGAAATCGAGCCTGACCGCGATACCGGCCGCGAGATCAATCTGTGAGCCCTGCGCCGGCGTACCTGCTCGACACGAACGTTTTGAGCGAGACGCGCAAGAAAAAAGCCGATCCCGGCGTGCTGGCGTTTCTCCAAGCAACCGATTCCTCTTCGCTTTTTATCAGCGCTCTCACCATCGGCGAACTGCGCAAGGGCGCGTCCGGAAAAATGCGCAAAGATCCCGCGGCCGGTCGAAGCCTTGCCGCATGGATCGAGGGCCTCGAATTTGGCTTTGCTGACCGGATCATTGGCATCGATGCGGCAACGGCGCACTTGTGGGGCGAGCGGAGCGGCGATCGTCCGCGGCCGGTTGTCGATACGCTGCTTGCAGCCACGGCCGTTCAGCACGGGCTCACCTTTGTCACGCGCAACGAGCGCGATGTGCGCGGGATTCAGGTGAAGGTGCACAACCCGTGGGCCGATTAGGGCACTTTCTTGGCTTGTCCCGCCGCACCCCAGCGTGATTGACTGGTTGCCGGAAAGGCGGGGCTCTCCACCATGAGTTATGTTCTGGCGCTGGACCAGGGAACAACCAGTTCCCGCGCCATTCTCTTCGACAATGCAGGCGCGATCGTTACCCTCGCGCAGCAGGAGTTCAAGCAGTATTACCCGCAGGCCGGCTGGGTCGAGCACGACCCAAAG
>JASIJX010000626.1 GCA_030049955.1 Acidobacteriaceae bacterium | reverse complement strand
CTGCAGGGCGACGACCCGCTCATCCTCACGCTGGCGCGCGGCCACTACTGCCCCAAGGAGCACCAGCAACATCTGGAGCTGGCCGCGTTCTATCCGAAAATCGCCGTGGCCTACACGCAGATCGTCACCATCGCCACCGACGACCACCACACGCTCCAGGAGTTCCGCGCATCGGTCGGCGCGCAGTGGCCATTTCTCTCCGATCCTGAAAGAAAGGTCCAGAAGGACCTCGATATCCAGGAGTACACCGACCCCGAGAATAATCCCATGATTCCGCACACGCTCGTGCTCAAGCCGGGCCTTGTGATCTACAGCATCTACAACGGCTACTGGTTTTGGGGCCGTCCGTCGATCGCCGATCTCTGGCGCGACCTGCGCGCCGTCACCAGCGAAATCCGCCCTGACTGGGATCTCAGCGCCCCCGGACTCCGCGAGGCTTGGAACGCCGGCGACTACTCGAAGTTTCACGGGTGGAACAAGAGTACGCAAACGCCTCCGAGTGGATCGAAGAACAAATCTAATCCGCTAAGCGGTAAATAAAAGCTTGATTGCGCATGTCTGGATACACATCTGAAGCTATACCGACCATCCGCGTGTTGTTCAGGGCAATTGGGGAGAGCTGGAGCGGAGCATCGTAGCTGTCCAATCTGCATGCGGAAGCGCGCCGGAAGACAGTGCTTTCAGTTCCTTCTCAACGTTGTATTCGATTCGCCGAATCACCGGCGTACTGTCATCCAAAAGCAGGTAAGACGCGCGGGGGTCGCCGTCATATGGCAGGCCGACACTCCCAGAATTGATAAGGAGTCTCGGATTTCCGCTCATCTCTCGAATGACAGGTATGTGCGTATGTCCGAAAACAACAACTGGTACTCCGAACTGGCTATAGATTCGATCCAGTTCTTCATCGGATGCCGTTCTGGGAGGTGCTCTCCAACAACTCTGGGGAGTGGCATGGACGACTGCTAAGCCATTCTGAGTAATTGCCATGGGCAGTTGCTTCAACCACGACAACCTCTCGGTTCCAAGGATGGCGCGAGTTGATGCAGCCATTTCCCGGACGGACACCCAAAAAGCAGGCGGAACTGAAGATTGAGTTGCGAAATCCTCCAATGATTCCGGGCTGCAGAGCGTTTCATCACCGTTGCCCATTACACCTTGCCAGCCGAGATCACGGATTCGATCAACGATCTCGACGGGAGAGGAGCCGCCATCAGCCAAGTCACCACCATGGAGGACCAGATCGGGTGCGAGCTGATGAATGTCTTCTAATACAGCTTCAAAGGCGCTGAGATTTCCGTGAATATCTGACAAGATCGCGACGCGCATAACTCTGCTCCGTATTTAGCACCGTTTTACATCACACGCTACCATCGAGAGACTTGATCGCTTCGGGAAAAGTCAATGAGAGCATCATTGCCAAGTCACTCATCAGGCCAGAAATCGGCGCCGAAGATCATTTCAGAAAAATGCCAGCCTGCCATGAGTGAATTCTCGAACCTGGATTTGGCGAAATCCCGCCTCGCGGGGTATATCGATTTTCTTCTGGCAAAATTCACACAATTTCCTGGACAATCCACAAACAGCCAGCGCAGAATCTGCGGCGCAATTGAGTTCCACCTGCACGCCGGTTCGTAAACCAGCGGCTGGCGAAAACACCGCTCTTCACAAGGTCTCCCAAAACTGGCGAAGCGCGTCGAAGCATGTCTGGGCACGTTTCGCCCCTAACCCCCCGGGGGGCAATGGAATAGTCCTGCTGTCCCCCAAGCGAGGACACAATGGAGAGCTTTTGCCTGAAATGGATCGGGCCGGTATCTCTGCGGCTCATCACCGTCCCTGCGCATGAATCTCTCGACAATCTCGTCAAGACATTTCCAGCGTTGATGTTGCTTCTGGTTCTGGCAATCGCCGCGCCAAAACTATCTGCACAGCAAGACACCAATCACGAGCAGACCTTCGGCGATGCATTCACGCCCTTGGTCTACAACGTCCAGAACACCGGTGCTAGTGACTGGCAAAGAGCCGGAACCGCGCGGGGCGGGTTCTGCAATTCCCGCCCTACGCTTCTAGTAAGAAAGATCGCCAGACTATTGAAAGGAGGTTACGCCAACTGTTCCGTAATCCATTCCTCGGTTCCGCCAAGGTCCATCGCCCGCACATGAGCGACGGAACCGGGCCGGAAGATGGGTTTCGAAAAGACGGCGCGCTTGCCGTGCCAGCCGAGCGTTACATAAGGAGCCTCCGCAGCGTGCCGGTACGCGGGGTGCGTGAGAGGGAAGACAACTGTGGCGCGCAGGCCGGAGCAAAGATAGAGCGAAAGCAGGTCGCAAAAGCCGACGACGCCGGCCCAGCGCTCCAGGTCCTGCGCATCGTAGCCGTGGCTCCGCTCTGCTTCGACGCGCGCCGGAGTTTCCAGTTCGACGAACGCCAGATGCGAGGGCGTGGGCCGCTGCGCCAGTGCGGTAAAGTGGCGGCCGATGAGGCACCACGCAAGCGGCGAGCCGGAATTTGAATTGGATCTTGCCCACGCCACCGAACCGCGCCAGGCTTCGAGCTCATCCTGATGCATCGCGGGGAACGGCTTCGGAGTCTCTTCGGCCAGGCGCGCGAGCTGGTGACGGTCGCTTTCCGTCCAGCCGCGATCATGGTTCTCTGCGGCTTCGGCCACCTCCGGCGGCAACTTGCCGAATATTGTGGGCAGCAGTTGTCGCGCCAGCTCCCCAGCCAGCTCGGAATGGGCGAGCTGGGTGACGATCCCGGACGCCTCCGAGGCATGCTTTTGCGATTCGAGAAATAGATCCACGGCAGCCGGTACGGAACATTCCACAAGGGAACCGTCCATGACCGAACCACTCATGACCGAACCGTTCATGACCGGACACTCTCCAGCCCGATCTCGCACTGCGGCCGCCGTCCGTTCGCCGTCGAAGCGAAGAATCATTTGCCCGTTTGGATGCCGAAGCCGGTCTTTCGAGAGCAGAATTTGCCCTGCGCACTCATTCGTTCGCGTCTTTTTACCAGTCGGCTCTCATTTTCCCACCGTCGAATCGTTGCGGTTTGTTTCTCCATATTTCTAATATCGGTGCTACTTATGGCACTAGAGTTGCAGTTGTATGCGGAACTCCTCTTTACAGAGCGTGTAATTGAACTTCATACTCAAATTGCGAAACCCAGGTGAAAGTCCGATAATTTTCGCGCTTCCCCGGCTCGAAGTGGACTTGCTACCGAGCTGAAGCAGTCTCTTAACTCGCAGAATTTTTCACCCCACGTGTGTGGGCGTCGTTCATCCACAAAAAAATAGCGGCGAATCCGGCCATCTTTTTTGGAGACAGAATTATGCGCAAGCTTTTGATAACGTTATCTTTGTGCGCTATCTCTCTGGGCGCATATGCGCCCGCGCGCGCTCAGGATGCCGCATCGCTCGCCGGAGAGGTGACTGACGCCACAGGTGCGGTGATCCCCGGCGTCGTGGTAACCCTTTCTAATACCTCGACCAGCACATCGTATACGCGGAAAACCGACAACGCAGGCCGATACCGGTTTGCCAATGTCCCGGCCAACTCTGGCTACAAGCTGTTGTTCGGCGCTCAAGGGTTTGCTAACTTTGCGGTTTCCGATCTCACGCTCAATGTCGGCACCACGCGTACGCAGAACGCGGCGCTGGCTCCCAGCAAAGCCGTCCAAACGGTGCAGGTTTCGGCCGGTGGCGCAAATGTGACAGTCGATACCAGCGATGCCTCCATTGGAAACAATATCGGGATCGAGCAGTTGCAACAGCTCCCCGTATATGACCGCACGCGCGGCATCGCTACGCTTTTCGAGCAGCAGCCAGGGGTGGATTCGTATCAGGGTGCAGTGACCGGAGCGCGCGTCGACCAATCGGAAGTGACCGTCGATGGAATGGACGCGGACGACTTCGCGACCGGCCAGACCTTCTATATGACGGTTCCTGCGCCGGTGGATTCAGTCCAGCAGTTTACGGGGACGGTAGCTGGAATGACGCCCGCAGTCGGAACCGGCAGCGGCGGCCAGTTCCAGCTTGTCACCAAAAATGGAACGAACCAGTTCCATGGAAGCCTGAGCGAGTATCACCGCGACACGACCACCGAAGCCAACACCTGGTTCAACGATCTGAATGAGATCCCGCGCACTCCGCTCATCCGCAACCAATTCGGCGGCAACATCGGCGGCCCGATCAAGCGCGACAAGCTCTTCTTCTTCTTCCAGCTTGCCGACTCGCGGATTGTTCAGTCGTCAACCACGGAGCAGATCGTGCCGCTGGCGCAGTTCCAGGCCGGTGAGCTCAACTACATCAACGACGGAACAGGCTGCGGCGACCAGACCCGCATCACTAGTTTCAGCACGTTGCCGGCGTGCATCACGACGCTCTCCAGCTCCCAGGTGGCCGCCCTCGATCCCAACGGCGTGGGCTTCGATGCCAACGAGCTTGCCTTCATCAATTCCCGCTACCCCGCGGCGAACGACCTTTCTCAGGGCGACGGAGTGAACACCGGCGGCTACCGGTTCACCACTCCCACTCCCGACAACGTGATGACCTACGTCGGCCGCATCGACTACAACCTGACCCCGACGCAAAAAATCTACGGGCGCTTCACCATCAATCACCTCAACGCCATTGAAAGCCTGCCGGAGTTTCCAACCGATCCGGTCACGCACCCGGAGTACGACCGCAGCTACAGCTACGTTGTAAGCCACGTCTGGGAGATCGGCTCCAATAAAGTCAACCAGTTCTATTACGGCGACACCATCAGCAAGCTGAACTTTCCCGACCTGTACAACCCAACCGGAGCCAACCAGTACAGCTTCACGGGGCTCGACGGCCCATACACGGATTACGACGGGCAGAAGCGCCGCATCCCGGTTCCCGAAGTCCGCGATGACTTCAACTGGGTGCGTGGTTCTCACAGCTTCTCGATGGGTGGCGCCTTCAAGTGGATCAAGACCGAGAGCAACCTGGTCAGCAATTTCAACTATGTAGAAGCAGGCCTGAGCGGTCCGGCGTTTTCGAGTGGTCTGGAGCCATCGGTTCGTCCAGCCGATATCAGCAATACCCCTGGCCAGGTAGGCATCAACGATTACGACACCATGTTCGCCACTGCGCTCGGCGTCGTCGGGCAGATCTACACAAACTACAGCTACAACAACAAAGGTGCGGCCCTGCCGGCAGGCGCCGGAGAGCCGCGCGCCTACCGCTTTTTCCAGACCGAAGCATATTTCGGCGACACCTGGAAAGCGACGCCGAAGCTGACCATCAGCTACGGCCTGCGCTACCAGCTTTACTCGGTTCCTTACGAAGTGCATGGCGATGAGTCGGTGCCGACGCAGATCAGCCTGAACACCTTCATCAAGGACCGCATCGCGCAGCAGGATGCGGGCAACACCAGCAACACTGGTCTGCCTTTTTATAGCTATGTTTTGGGCGGCAAGGCCAACCACGGACCCAACCTGTACGACCCCTCGTACAAGGACTTCGCTCCGCGGTTTGCCTTTGCCTTTACGCCCTATGCCGACGGAAAGACCGTGATCAATGGCGGCGCAGGCATCGTGTACGACCGCACGGTAATCAACGCCATCAACTTCCTCCTGGACCAGGAGTCCTCGTACCTCTTCTTCAACACCCAGTACGCTGACTTTGGCTCCCCCGGCGGCCCGGCCGCTTCGCTGGCGGTTGCTCCGCGTCTCGGTTCAAATCTTGCCTATCCCGCTGCGGACAATCCGCCCGCACTGGCGGCAACAGTGCCGTACATCCCATACGTCGACAACACTGGAACTCCTTTCGGATTGGCCGCCGGCGAAGCCAACCTTGTCATCCCCAAGGACCTGAAGGATCCATACTCGATCGCACTGAACTTCGGCATCCAGCAGGAGCTGCCCGGCCACACCGTCCTCAAGCTGAGCTATGTGGGCCGGCTCGGCCGTCGCCTGCTGGCGGATGCAGACGCCAACCAGGTCATCGACGTTCCCGACTACACCGGCAAGTCGACCCAGACAATGTCTCAGGCGTTCGCGGGCCTCACCACCCAGTTGCGGCAGGGAGCAGCCACGCTCACTCCGCAGCCTTGGTTTGAAGACGTGCTGGCCGGATACGGCCCGGCATACGGCTTTGGCAGCAACACCAACCTGCTGGCCTACCTGATCGGAGAGTACGCGCAGCGCGGCGACATTGCGGACTCGCTCTATCTTCTCGCGTATTACGGCTATAACTACCCCAGCTTCTACGGCGGCTTCCTGCCCACCAACATCGGCATCCCATCGCAGTTCGGCACCAACGCCTACCTCACCAACATGGGCAGTTCGAATTACAACGGCATGCTGCTGACGGTAGACAAAAATATGTCTCAGGGCCTGCGCGCCGAGTTCAACTACACCTGGTCGCACTCCATCGACAACACCTCTCTCAGCGGCTCCAACAACGCGCTCTATAACGCCAGTGGGATGATTTGTGACATTCTGCACCCGCGCGCCTGCCGCGGCAGTTCGGACTTCGACGTCCGGCAGGAGATTTCGTCGAACTTCCAATACGACCTGCCATTCGGCCAGGGACGCACCTTCGCTGTCCATGCATCGCGACCGCTGAATGAGATGATCGGCGGCTGGAGCATCTCCGGCCTGCCCTCGTACCGCACAGGCCTGGCGATGACCGCACAATCCGACGCCTTTCTGGCTTCATTCGACAATGCCGATCCTGCCATCTTCACCGGCAATCCGGCCGACCTGAGGACCAAAGTGAACGTCGATCACACCACCAACACCGTTTACCAGTTCGCCGGCGGCGCTGCCGGCGCGGCCAAGGTGCTGTCGGAGTTCCGAGGTCCCATCGGCATCGAGTACGGCCAGCGCAACCTGCTCCGCGGCCCCGGCGCGTTTTACTTCGACGCCGGCCTGCAGAAAACCTTCCCGCTCGTCGAGAGGGCCAGTCTCATCTTCCGGGCCGACGCATACAACGTCTTCAACCACCCGAATTTCAGCTCGGTCAACCCATATAACTACCCCGTCTCGCCAGACCTGAACATCGTCACCAACGCCTCGAGCTTCGGCCAGATCACCGCGACCGCCGCGTCGCCCAGCTCATCGGGCGTAACAGCAGACGGAGCTCGCGTGGCGCAGTTCTCATTGCAGCTTGCGTTCTGATCCGGCAGAGCCGGCGGCAAAAAACCGAAAGCCCCGGCAACCGGGGCTTTGTGCACGTAATTTTCCGTGCCCCATCCTTTTCACAGCTTCATCGTGAAAAGGGTGGGAAACCGCGCAATCGGCAAACCAAATCTGGAATCGGTCTAAATCTGGAATCGATCTACGCCGCAGGCTTCATAAAATCCAACGCGCGCACCAGATAATCCTTCAGGTCCTTGCGCGCGACCACGGCATCGAGAAAGCCTTTTTCGAGCAGGAACTCCGCGCGCTGAAAGCCTTCGGGAAGTTTCTGTCGAATCGTCTGCTCGATCACCCGTGGGCCGGCGAAGCCAATCAGCGCACCCGGCTCGGCGATGTTCAGGTCGCCCAGCATAGCGAAGCTGGCCGTAACTCCGCCGGTGGTCGGATCGGTAAGCACGCAGATGTAAGGCACCCGCGCGTCGTCCAATTGCGCAAGCGCCGTCGAAATCTTGGCCATCTGCATCAGGCTCACCACGCCTTCCATCATGCGGGCGCCGCCCGAGGCAGCCACAACGACAAGCGGCTTGCGCTGCGTTCGCGCGCGATCGACGGCCCGGGCAATCGTTTCGCCCACCACCGCGCCCATCGAGCCGCCGATGAAGCTGTATTCCATGGCGCTGAGTACGATGGCATGCGCTCCGAGCTGGCCTTCGGCGTTCAGAATAGCGTCGCTCAAACCGGTCTGCTCCTGCGCCTTGCTCAGGCGCTGCTTGTACGGCTTCACGTCGCTGAAGTCGAGCGGATCGGTGGAGCGCAGGCCGGTATCCACCAGCTCATAGCCGGGGTCGAGCAGCATCTCAATGCGCTCGCGCGCGCCCAGCTTGAAGTGGTGCTGGCAGTGCGGGCATACGTTCAGGTTCTTTTCAAGATCGGCCTTCCAGATGGTGGCGCGGCAGCCCACGCACTTGATCCACAAGCCTTCGGTCCGCACCGTGCGGCCGGCGTCCGCGCCGTTCTCACTTTCGACCGGGCCGGTAAGATCGCCATTCTCGCGTTTGAACCAGGACATACCGAAGCCAATTGTAAATGGACAGGCGGGGACGGAGGATGGCCGGCCAATTTGCCCTCACGATTCGGCTTTCTGCACCGGTGCGGCAACCGCCGCGCCGCGCAGGTAGGCATCGTCGCCGTCAATCCAGTCCTGGCGTGGAGGATTGAAGATGTCGAGCGCCACCGAGTCCTCAAGCGCCACCACCTCATGCGGCGCGTGCGGCGGAATGCACAGCACCTCGCCGGCGCGCACCGTTACATCCTTGTCATCCAGACGAAAGAGCAGAACGCCCTCAACCACCTGGCTGATCTGCTCGTGAAAATGCTGGTGCCGGGGAACGGCCGCGCCCTTGCGCAGCACAATGCGGGCCAGCATGGTGTTCACGCCGACAATGTACTGGCGCGTGACCAGCGGGTTCATCTGCTCGGGTGGAATATCGGTCCAACTATAGTGCGTGCATTCCGGCATACGCTGCCTCCAGCCGTCGCCGCAGGGAACGAATCACGCCCCGCGCCTTACCAGGTATACCGCACCGCATAGGTAAGGGTCGATTCTCCCTTGGCCGGAACCTCTACCGGAAACTCGATCGTGCGGCTGTCGCGCTTTTCGTAGTCCTCGGATTTCGTCGTAATCTCCCAGTTCGTGCCGCGGTAGAGATGCTCCACCACCCCTACTTTCACTGGCTGCTCCTTCTGGTTCGTGATCTTTACCTCGAAACTCTCTTCGACAACTCTGCCGTTGTAGTCAACATGAAAGTCCGTCTGCGTGCGCGATCCCTTCACGTCAAACGCGCTGCCGGTGACCACCTTCACAGTATCTTCCGTAGGAGTGTGGTTGATCGTGCTTTCTCCAACAAATTCAACCTGCCCGTCGGCATCGCGGCGGTAAAAGCGCAACCTGCCCGCCGGCAGCGGCATTCCCAAATGATTTGCCTCGCTGTTCTTGATCTCCTCCACGATGTAGACTTTCGTGTTTCCGTTGTCGAGTCCGTAGCTGCGATCCTGATTGGGATTGCCATAGTAGTTAGGCTGTACTTGCGCCGCGCCATCGTACATGTAGCTGCGCTGCATGCCCACGCCGGCCGCGTCGATAAACTGCACCTGCTTCATCTCGCCGTCACGCAGCGCCACCGTGCGGCCCAGATCATACAGGTGAAAATCATCGAACGGCTTTTGCGTCACCTGCGGAAGACCGGGAGGTGGCGGCGCCATCATCGCGCCCATCGCCATTGCGTACCCGCGTGACGACGGCTGGATCTTCGCCACATCGCCCGCCATCAGCTTGATCTTCGCCTGCGGAAAGTCCGTGCCGCTCTGGTTGTGGATCGTGACCCAGCCGAGCACGTCTGCTTTTTCCTCGCCGGTCGTGTCGGCGTTGTTCGGCGCCACAACGTTGTAAGTCGCCTCCCAATCCATTCCGCCGGTGATATACGACAACTCCGCCGTAAATCGCTCCGGCTTTTCCGCCAGAATCTGCCAGCGCAGGGTAGGCTTAAGCAGCAGTCCATCCGTCTCTGCGGGAAACAGCGGAATACCGGGAAGCTGAAACTGCATCTTGCCGTTCACTTCAATCAGCGGCGGGGCGTTTTGGCCGCTCATCATCTGCCCATCGAAGGTACGTTCGGCATCCAGATGAAAGCCGGCCCGGATGATTTTTCCCTCGACGATCTGCGCGCCATTGGGAGTGTTCACCTCAAAGTCGATCGTCCTGCCCTCGTACTTTTCGAGCAGCCACTCCTGCGTCACCACAGCCGCGTCGTAATTCTGCTCCACAATGTGTACCGGGTGGTTGCCGGAGGCGTCGCGCAGTACCACTGAATCCGGCTCCAGCTTGCTGGTCACATCGCTTGCGGTCACTTCATTGGTGCCTGCGTGCAAATCGAGATCGATGTACTGGCGTGCAACAGCGAAATCCTGGTTGTAGATGGTCAGCGCCACCGCCGGCTTCGCGGCCTGCTGCGCTGCTGCCAGAGATGCGGCAAAGAAGACTACTGGAACGAACCCCCCGATTCGGCTCATACGCCTCCTGCCTTGGATGTAGTGGATTGAAACCGCTGCAACGTTGACGCACAAACGCCCCAAACGTTTGCGCGTACAGCGGTTCCAGAGTTGCTGTATTCCGCAGGCACGCTGCTGAGTGGCATTTTCCTCAAGAAAATGCCACTCAGCAGTCCTCAAAAGGGCACGGTAACTCTGAAACCGCTCTAGCCAACTGCGAGCGGCAACGTCTCAATACTCTATGCCCCGCTGCGCCAGGATGCCCTTCTGGTAAGCGTGCTTCACCTCGCGCATCTCGGTGACCGTGTCGGCCAGTTCCACCAGCAGAGGGTGCGCGTTGCGGCCCGTAAGGATGACGTGCACCATCTCCGGCCGGTTGCGCAACGCATCGGCGACAATCTCGGGGTCGAGTATTTTGTAGCCAATGGCGTAGTTGATCTCGTCGAGAATCACCAGGTCCCACTCGCCGGAGTAGATGGCCTGGCGCGCTTCTTCCCACGCGGCTTCCACCATGCGAATATCTTCAGGATCGGTCTCCGCGCCGCCGATCTTCACAAAGCCGCGGCCCATCTGCTTCAGCACGAAATTCGCGCCGAACGTCTCGGCCGCGTCCAGCTCGCCGTAGTGCCATGAGCCTTTGAGAAATTGCAGCATGAGCACGCGCATGCCATTGCCCACAGCACGCAGCGCCGTGCCCAGCGCGGCCGTAGTTTTCCCCTTGCCGGGACCGGTGTTGATAATGAGCAGGCCTTTGCGGGAAGCGTCCATGGGCAGATTTCAGGTTCCAGGTTTTAGTGGAGTCGCGCTGGCGCTGAAGTCTTCAGTTTTTCCAGCATCGAATGGAGCATTTTTCCGATTTCGTGCGATAAGGCTTCGGCTTCATCGATCAGCTCCATATTGCCCATACCGAGCGAGCGTGCGAGTTCGAGCTGGGTCTGAAGCTCAAAATTTGATCCGCGGGCGATGGCGAGAAACTGCCGGTATTCCCTCACACTTAACCGTCCGCTGCCTTCAGCGATATTGCTCGGCATAGATACCGCAGATCGCCGGATCTGGCTTGCCAGCCCATATGTCTCTTCGCGTGGAAAGCCCTGTGCCAGCTGATATACGGCGGTTGCCAACTGCATGGATTTCTGCCAGACCACAAGTTCCCGAAATGAACGCAGCATGGAAACTCCTCACCGCCACAAAATCTAAGCCTGACGTCTGAAACCTGAAACCTGAAACCTGAAAACCTAGTCACAGACCACTGTATCAATGTCCGCAGTGATACGGATGCCCCGCCAGAATCGTGAACGCGCGATAGATCTGCTCGGCGAGCACCACCCGCGCCAGCGCATGGGCCATTGTCATCGGGCCGAGCGACAGCAGCAACTGCGCGCGGCTGCGTGCCTCGTCGCTCCAGCCGCTGGCCGGGCCGATCGCGAAGACGATGTGCTGCGCGCCCTGGTCGCGGCGCGCGCCGATCCAGCTTGCAAAATCTTCTGAACTCATCTGCCGGCCGCGGCTGTCGAGCAGCACCGCCGCCGGCTGCGTCCGGCCCTCGCGCCGCGCCAGCCACTCCAGGAATACCGTCTCGCTGCGAAAGCTCTGCGCCGTGCAACGTGCGAACGCTGAGCAGCGTTCGAGATATTGGCGCGTGAGCGCGTCGAAAGTGTCTCGCGCCGCCGGTGCGGCGCCGATGTGCGCAATCGTGAGCTGCATCCTGAGCAGAATACTCGAACGTAACAAGGAAGCGTTGTTTCGGCCCGGCTATCAGCCTATTTAATGCTGCGCAAATCCGCATTGGGCGTACAGGCAACTGTTCTCGTATGTGCGCCATCGGTTGCTTCCATAAGGGTGCGTATCTCTGCATAGCGGCGCACCCTTTTAACAGGAAAAACACCCTTTTAACAGCAAAACGACTGCCATCTGTAATCGGATTTTCTCCAACTGCGGCCGGAATTGCTTTCTCTCATAGTTGTCGCGCCCTCGTTCTGCACGCATATTCATCCCCCGGGCCCAACGGCAGGTCTTCGTCGCTGGGTGGTTTTCGGCGCCTAAGTAGCAACCGAACTAAGCCGGCCACGGCAGCGGACTCAGTCGTTCAGTGCGATATTTCGCTTTCGTTTCCAACTGAAGATGCAAGCCGTCTTCCGAGCGGCGATGTCCGCTCTCACCTGTTCCATCGCGTGTCTGGCGCGCAAGCGGCCGTGTGCGGTGGTTTACTCAGGAGGAACTTGTGATTCAACTACTGGTTGCAAGGCGGGTCAATGGGCTCTTGCCGCTGATAGCCGTGATAGTGCTTGCAGCGGCCGGAATAATGGCAGCGGCCCAGGGCATCATTACCGGCGGCATTACAGGCGATGTAAACGATCCTATGGGCGCGGTAGTGGCCAACGCCACAGTCAAGGCGGTGAACACAACCACCGGCATGAGCTTTACCGGAACCTCGAACCGCCAAGGTGTCTACGTGATATCAAACGTTCCGGTGGGCACGTATAACGTGACGATTTCGGCCAGCGGCTTCACCTCCGTTATCGTCGACCACGTGGTTGTGGCCGCCGGCAATGCAACACCAATCCCCACGCAGAAGCTGGCGCTGGGCCAGGCCGCGCAAACCGTGCAGGTTGAGGGCGGCGCCGCGGAGCTCTTGAACACCACCACCGCGCAAGGCGAAATGGTGATGGACAGCGAGCAACTGCAGAGCCTGCCCGTCAACGGCGCCTTCGACAATGTGACCCTTGCCGTGCCCGGCGTGGTGCAGACGCACAACAACAACTTTTCGAACACCAATGGCGTCGGCTACTCGGTGAACGGTCAGCGCGGGCGCTCGAACAATTCTGAGATCGACGGCCAGTCGAACAACGACAACTCCATCGGCGGCCCGAGCTTTTTCTTCTCCAACCAGGATGCCCTCCAGGAGATCCAGGTAATCACCGACAACTGGAGCGCGCAATACGGCCGCAACATGGGCGCGGTCGTCAACTACATCACCAAGAGCGGAACGAACAAATTCCACGGCTCCGGCTTCGAGATGTACACCGGCTCCTGGCTGTCGTCACTTTTGCAGACCCAGAAGGACCCGCAGTTCGGCTTCTGCCCGCAAGGCCAGAATGCAAACTGCCTCAACAATCCAAGCTCGCCATTTTTCGGCCTCACCATTCCCTTCGTGCCGCGCTTCGTGCAGAACAACTGGGGCGGCACGCTAGGCGGGCCGATTCTCCACGACAGGCTCTTCTTCTTTGGCAGCACCTTCTGGGTGCACCAGTATCAATCGGGAGAGACGTTCACCTCCGGGGGCTCACTCTTTCCCGATCCAACCGGACTATCCCAGTTGCAGGCGGCCTTCCCCGGCAACCCGGGAGTTGTGTCGCTGGTGCAGAACGGACCGTTCTCGGTGCCGACCGGCAACCCCACGCCGATTCCGGGTACAACTCAGATCATCCCGGTGACAAACGGCACCACGATCGCGAATATCGAGACCGCGCAATACAAGCGCGTATT
>JASIJX010000625.1 GCA_030049955.1 Acidobacteriaceae bacterium | reverse complement strand
GCTCGCCGACGGCACCGTCATCAGGTCCTCGAAGGTAAACATCAGGTTGCGAATGTTGAGCGCGAGCTCCGGCTGCGCCTCTTCGATGGTTTCAAGAATTTTTTTGGCCTCCTCGGCGTTGACCCGGTTCAGCAGGTCGGCCACGGCCTTGAACCCTGAGTAGCTCTTGCGCGCCGTGTCGCCCATGTTCTCCAGGCGCCGGTGCAGAATGTGCGCCACCTTCTGCGCCATCTCCGGCGAGAACTGCCGCATCTCGGCCAGCCGTCGCACGCTCACCACCTTGTGCTCGTCGCTCAGGTTGTCGAGCACCATCGACGCGCGCAGCGGGTCAAGATGCGCCAGCACCAGGGCTATGGTCTGCGGATGCTCGGAATCAAGGAGCTTGCCGAGCTGTACCGGGTCGGTCCGCTGCAGCTTGGCCAGATTGCCGTGCGCCTCCTCCTGCGAGCGGCGCACCATGCTCAGCAGGTCATCAGCGCGGGCCTTGCCGAAGGTCTCGATCAGCAGCCGGCTGGCATAGTCGATGCCCCCGTGCACAATAAAGTTCTGCGTCTCGAGCAGCTCCCAGAAGTCTTCCAAAATCTCGCCGGCCAGCTCCGGGGTGATGCCGCGCAGATCGGCCAGCTCCTCGGTAAGCCGCTGCACGTCGGCCTCGGGCAGCGCGCGCAGGATCTCGCGCGCCAGGTCCTCGCCGACGGCCACCAGCAGCACCGCCGCCTTGCGCAGCCCCGGCATGCCCGCCGATTTGCGCCTCCGCGCCACCGCCGTTGTCCCGGTCTCCGTTCCCTGCTCCGGCAAGATTTTTATCCCTTTCGTTCGATAGGCAAGTAAATGCGGCTCGTGAATGCGGCTCGCTCACTCCGAGTGAATCCAGCTCTGCAACAGGCGCGAACTCTGCGTCGGCTCGCGTCTCAGGTGTCCTGTCACCTGCTCAAAGATCTCCTGACCGCGCGTGCGCTCGGGGTCATCCGGTTCGCTCAGAGCAGCCGCGGCTGCTGCAGCCGGTATTTCCTTCTTCGCTTCCTCTCTCGCGCCCACCCCGGCCGCCTGGCGCAAGGCCGGCCGCACGCCAAAAGCGAGCACCGCCACCAGCCCCAGCAGCAGCGCCGCATACTTGATCAGCTCGGGCGACCCCTCGGCCGAGTTCAACATCCGCTCAGGCAAAGGCGCGGGCGGCACGCCGCGGTTGTCCTCAAACGGCAGGTCTTCGACCGTCACCACGTCGCCGCGCGAGGCGTCAAAGCCCACGGCCGCCTGGGCCAGCACCGTCAGGTTGCGCAGCTCCGCGGCCGAGCGCGGCTGCCACACTGCGGCCGTCTTGCCGGTGGCAGGCTGCGCCAGCCGGTCGTTAACCACGATGGCCGCCGTCAGCCGCCGGACACGGCCTGGTCCCGCGCCCGGGCCTTCCACCATGTGCTTGACCGTCTTTGAAACCCCGTAGGTTCCGGACTCCGTCTTTGCCGCTTCGGGCGGCGTCATCTCTTTTGGATAAACCGGCAGCGCCTGCGTGTTGGGTGCGTTTGAGGCTGCGCCGGCCACGCCCGCGGCTACCGGCTGCGGCCCCGTCGTCTGCTCGGTGCGCTGCATTGAGAGCGTCACCGTCTGGTTGGGATCGTAGATCTCCTGCGTCTCGTCGGTAGAGGTTGAATCGTAGTCAAGCGTCACCGAAGCGCGCACGTTCCCCGGCCCGGTTACTGGTTCGAGCGTCGCAATCAGCTTCTCTTCGAGGTCCTGCTCGGCGCTCATCTCCATCGCCTCGGGCGTCTTCGGCCCCAGCGGCAGGTGCCCTGCGGCATCGACCAGAACCACGTGATCCGGCGTCAGTCCGTCAACGGCCGAGGCCACAAGATTGCGGATGGCGTCGGCCTCGCCGTCGGCCAGCGCACGGTGGCGCAGTTTGAGCACCACCGCGGCCTTGGCCGGCCGCTCCTGATCGCGGAAGAGCGAATCATGCGGCAGCACCAGGTGCACGCGCGCCGACTCGATATCGGCGATCGTGCCGATGGTATGCTCTAGTTCGCCCTCGAGCGCGCGCTGGTAGTTCACCTGCTCGTCAAACTCCGAGCCCACCCAGTTCGGCTTGTCGAAGATCTCAAATCCCATGCGGCCGCTCTTCGCGCCGCCCTTGGCCGCCGTCGCCAGCCGCGCCTTGTCGAGCTCGGGCGCGGGCACCAGGATCCCGCTGCCGTTCTCAGTCACCTCGAAGGGAATCTGTGCCTGCGTGAGCACCGTGCCCATCTGCCGGGCGTCGTCGGGGTCGAGGCCGCTGTAGAGCGTGCGCCAGTCGGTGCGCAGCCCGTACCAGAGAATGCCGCCCACCAGGCCCGCGAGCAGCAGCGCCACTGCCGCCGTCCAGCCCCGCTGTACTGCCGGCATCGCCGCCCAGCGTACGCGGGCGAGATTCCAGAGCGCCGCCAGCCGGTCCATAAAGTGCTGCGGAAACTGCTGCGGCGGCCTGGCCCCGTGCGGCGCGGTCTTTTCGAGCTGAGTCCCGGTTGGCATAAAAAAATAGCTTCCAGCTCCTAGCTTCTAGCTCCTGGCTCTTTGTCTTCAGCTTCCAGCTCTTTCTCGTGGCACTCGCGCTCGCTTTGTCCGTGACAAAGCTGGCGGCTAGAAGCTAGCAGCTGGAAGCTGCCTTTAGAACTGCATCCCCATCACCTGCTGGTAGGCCTGCACGGCCTTGTTGCGCACCGCCAGCGCCATCTCGAAGGCCATGCTGGCCTTCTGCGTGGCGATCATCGCCTGGTGCACATCCACGCCCGATCCCGTCATCAGCCCCTCGACCGTTGTCTGCGCCTGCTGCTCCAGCGCATTCACCTGGCCCACGGCGCCGGTCAGCAGATCGGAGAAGGGCGCAGGCGCAGCAATAGCCGGATTATTAATTGCGCCGTTTGCCGAGCCATTCGCGGTAAGGGCCGCCGGAAGCGCCGTTGCGCCTGCCGGCGCCGATGC
The DNA here is from genome assembly GCA_030049955.1 of Acidobacteriaceae bacterium. Next base: position 452 of record JASIJX010000625.1, on the reverse strand, counting down.
TGCTGTAAGTGAAAACTGCATGGTCTACTCCTGTCGGGTTCCTGCCGTCCCAGCCCCCGGCAACTTCAACTCTTGGCTATCTCCAGCGCCGAGGTGATCATTCCCTTCTCTGCCTGCACGGCCGCGCCATTCATGCCATATGCACGAGTCGCCCCCATCAGGTCCACCATCTCTGTGAGCGGATTAATATCCGGGTACGCCACATAGCCGTTGGCATCCGCATCGGGATGCCCGGGGTCGTAGCGCTTGAGCGGCGGCGAGGGGTCCTGGACGACTTCGGCGATGCGCACCCCCGGCGCAACCGGACCAGATGCTAAACCCGATGCCAGACCCGAAGAAAGTCCGGCTTGAAATTCGCCCGCTCCCATGCCCAGCCCGCCATTCGTCCCGCTGCTCGCAGCCAGCGCCGCCTGCGAAAGCCTGTTGTACTGATGATCGGCGCTGGCCGACGA
>JASIJX010000624.1 GCA_030049955.1 Acidobacteriaceae bacterium | reverse complement strand
GAGATCTGCCGGCGGTTCCGTTTTTCGAACGACGAAACCCGGCAGATTCTGGCCTTGATTGAAAACCACATGCGCTTCGCCGACGCGCCGCGGATGAAGGCCTCGACGCTCAAGCGCTTCCTGCGCCTTGAGTGCTTCGACGAGCATCTCGCGCTGCACCGCATGGATTGCCTGGCCGCGCACGGAAATCTCGATATCTACGACTTTGTCGTGGGCCGCCGCGCGGAACTGAGCGAGGAAGCTGTGCGGCCAAAGCCGCTCGTTACCGGACGCGAGCTGATCGCCGCGGGCTACACACCGGGTCCGCAGTTCAAGGAAATGCTGACAGCCGTCGAAGATGCTCAACTCGAAGGCACAATTACGACGCCGGAGGACGCCTTGCAACTGGTGCGCGAGCGGTTCGGGGCAGCGGCGGCGGACTCAATCGGCTGAAATGTGCCGGTTTTCCCGTTGCTACAATCAGATAGGCCCTCTGGACTCGTTCCTTCTGGGACCACTTGACGCCGTATTTTGTACCAACGCGCCAGCGATGACTCTTCGCCTTTTCAATACCCTTACCGGACAAATCGAGCCGCTCGCGCCTGCCGATGGCAAAGCGCTGCGGATGTATGCGTGCGGACCAACGGTCTACGACTACGGCCACATCGGGAACTTCCGCACGTTTTTGCAAGTGGACGTGTTGCGGCGGTTCCTGCGCCTCACCGGCGTGTCCGTCCAGCACGTGATGAACATTACCGACGTGGATGACAAGATCATCCGCAACGCCGCGCAGGCAGGCGTTCCCATCGGCGAGTACACGGCTCAATTCGAGCAGGCGTTCTTCGAGGATCTCGAAGCGCTGAAAGTCGAGCGACCCGAGCAGGTGCCGCACGCTACCGAGTACATCGAGCAGATGGTTGCGCTCGTCGAAAAGCTTGCCGCAGCCGGCGCCGCGTACCGCACCGAGGATGGAAGCTGGTATTTTCGCCTCTCTGCCTTCCCCGACTACGGCAAGCTGAGCAAGAAAGACCTGAGCGGCATTGTGACCGGGGCTCGCGTGGACGTGGACGAGTACGAAAAGGACTCGGCCAACGATTTTGCGCTGTGGAAGGCGGCCAAGCCTGGCGAGACGGCGTGGGAGACCCGGATCGGCCGCGGCCGGCCGGGCTGGCATATCGAGTGCTCTGCGATGGCGATGGAGCTGCTGGGCGAGAGCTTCGACCTGCACGCCGGCGGCGAGGACCTGATGTTCCCGCACCACGAGAACGAAATTGCGCAGAGCGAAACGGCCACGCACAAGCAGTTCGCGCGCCACTGGATGCACGTGCGGTTCCTCTTGGTGGAGGGCCGCAAAATGTCCAAGAGCGAGGGGAATTTCTTCACGCTGCGCGACCTGCTGCTCAAAGGCCACAAAGCCTCGGCCATCCGCCTGGCGCTGATCTCGGTTCCGTACCGCCATCAGCTCAACTTCACGCTGCATGGCCTCGCGGAGGCGACCAGCGCCATCGACCGGCTGCGCACGTTTCACGAGCGCTTGAAGACCGGCAATTTCGCAGCGGGCGAAAACCCGGCTCTGCAGGAGGCCGCGCGCAAGGCCGAAACTGAATACATGGAAGCGCTGGCCAACGACCTGAACACAGCCGAGGCGCGCGCGCCCATCTTCGACCTTGTGCGGCTGGCGAACACCGCCATGGATCAGGGCCAGCTCGCAGCCGGCGACCGCGATGCGATTCTGGGCGTTCTCGCGAAGTTTGACGCGGTTTTCGACGTGCTGCGCGACGACGATGCCGAGCCCACGCGCCGTGCGCTGGACTGGGCAGGGCCGGCCGGCCGCATGGGCGAGGTAGCCCCCGAGCTGCGCGAGCGCCTGGCGTTGAGTGACGCCCAGATCGAGGCTCTGGTGGCCGAGCGGACTGAAGCCAAGAAGCGACGCGATTTTGCCCGCGCCGATGCCATCCGCAACGAACTCACGGCCAAGGGCGTGGCGATTGAAGACTCGAAGGACGGCGTGCGCTGGAAGCGGAAGTAGAACGCAAATCGGAGATCAGGCGGTAAGCCTATGGAAGCCAACGAAGCACAAGAACTGCAGGAGCACGCTGAGCACGGATCGCATGAGCCGGCGATGCGGCCGGTAGCGTTCACTATGAGCGTGCTCGCTGTGCTGGTCGCGATCACAACCGTCCTCGGCCATCGCACGCACACTGAGGCGGTGCTCACGCAGAACAAAGCCACCGACCAGTGGAACTTCTACCAGGCTCATAAGATCCGCGCCAACGATACGGAACTCATCTCTGACCTGCTGGGAGCGGTTTCGGTATCCAACCCGGCGGCAGCCGACAAGATCCGCAAATCCTACGCAGACCACCAGGCCAAGTGGACCAGCGAACTCAAAGAGGAGCAGCAAGAGGCCGAGACGCTCGAAACGAAGGTTGACAGCGCCGAGCGGCGAGCAGGCCGCTTCGACCTGTCTGAAGCGCTGCTGGAAATCGGCCTCGTAGTGACCTCTGTCACTCTGCTCACCCGCGGCCGCGCCTACTGGTATCTGGGCCTGGCGTTTGCGGTAGGTGGCGTGGGTGCGGCAATCTGGGCATTGCTGCTCCGTTAAGGCATCGAGGCTCAATAACCGGCGTGAAGGCTAAATGGCTCGCGACAATCACAGTCTTTATCCTCTTTGGCCGCTTTGTCCCCGCCAAGGCCATCGCGCCGCCGCAATTGGCCGCGCAATCCGTACAGCCATCCATTAACGAGCCCGTGCATGTCGAGAACAACGACATCGGCTTCAGCTATTCGCTTTCGGGTGAGTGGACCGTCGTGACCGCAACGCCCACAGAGGCCGCGAAGCAACAGAAGGAAGCACAGAAGACGCCCGAGGCAGAAGCGCGCAAGGGCATCGCCTGCGTGGATGTCCCGCTGACGGCGCAGCGTGGTAAGCCCGCCAGCGTCATCGTTATCGTGGCGCTGCCGTTCGAATGCTTCGGCCAGATCATGGGGTACAACGACCTGCCTGGGTTTGGCGAGGGCGCGGCCGAGGGGCTAAAGCGGACGCTCGACATGATCCAGCCGATCACAACCTCATACAAGCTGGCCGGCCACAAGATGTGGATCGAGCGCGCAAAGGCGACGCCCAAAGGCAAGACAGCGCCTCGGTACACGATAGAAATCACCTGTACGGTGCTCGAAAAAGGCGCGGTGTGCTGGCTGGCGCAGGCCGCCGACGCCGCCGGACTCGAGGCCTTCGAACATTCCACAGTAACGCTGGATGGGCTGAACGCCGCTGCCCTCGTGCCGAAGGATGTCTTCGTGAAGAATCCGTGAACCAGCGGCGCTAGCTGGGTCAGCGGCGTTAGCGGGCTGGGATTTCTAGCGCCGCTAACGCCCGCGAAGCGCGCTAACACCCGTTCTCCGTGCTATCCTCGAAGCAGCGGAAGCCCATGCAGAGCCGTATTGCCAGAGGATTGCTGCCCGCACCGGCCACCAGGCGCTGGTCGCGGACGCGTGAGCGCGGTATCTGCCCGCGGCGGCACCTGCGCGTGCTGCCCATCCGCACGCGACCTAGCCTCTTCGGCGGCGATTAGCAACGGGTCCGCCGAAGATCCTCGCCCGCGTTTCGCGCCCCAACGGGCGCTGGAACGGGACTCCGCAATCCAATCCAATTTCAGGGTCTCGTTCCGTTCACGATCCACCAGGATCGAAAGCTCGGCAGTCTCGCGCCCGTGCCCGCTGTATACGCGCGCCGGGTACGAAGCTCCACAACCGAAATGCCCTCAATCGAGGAGGAGGCGCGCACATGGAGCACAAGAATCTGCAAGCTAAGGACAAAGAGTTGTACGCGCAGTATGGCCCCCGTCTTGTTACTTCTTTACCGGGCCCCAAAGCTAAAGCCGCCGTCGCCGCCGATGACCGGCTCATCAGCCCCAGCTACACGCGCTCGTATCCTCTCGTGGCCAAGCGCGGCCGCGGCGTGCGCATTGAAGATGTGGACGGCAACGAGTTCCTTGACTTCGCCGCCGGCATCGCCGTGGTATCCACCGGCCATTGCCATCCTGAAGTAGTTGCCGCCATCCAGAAGCAGGCCGCTGAGCTCATCCACATTTCCGGCACGGATTTTTACAACGAGGGTCTCACGGATCTTGCCGACCGGCTCTCGGCGGTCGCGCCCATGCCCGGCCCGCACCGCTTCTTCTACGGCAACTCGGGCGCCGAAGCCATCGAATGCGCGCTGAAAATTGCCCGCTACCACACCGGCCGCCAGCAGGTCATCTCGTTCTTCGGCGGTTTTCACGGACGCACCATGGGCGCACTCTCGCTCACCGGCTCCAAGCCGCAGCAGAAGCGCCGTTTCGCGCCGCTTGTTCCCGGCGTCACGCACGTGCCGTTCCCTTATACCTATCGCGGCTGCACGGGCGGCCCTGCCGAGCAGGAAGCCTTCGAACTGGGCTGCGCGCGCTACATCGAAGAGCGTCTGTTCAAGACCATCCTGCCGCCGGAAGAAGTCGCCGCCATCTTCATCGAGCCCATCCAAGGCGAGGGCGGCTACGTCGTGGCTCCCGACAAGTTTCTGCGCGAGCTGCGCGCCCTCTGCGACCGTCATGGCATTTTGCTGGTCGCCGACGAAGTCCAGAGTGGTGTGGGTCGCACCGGCAAGTGGTGGGCCATTGAGCACTCCCGCGTGCAGCCGGACATTGTCTGTCTCGCCAAGGGTATTGCCAGCGGCATGCCGCTTGGCGTTTGCATGACGCGTGCCGAGATCATGGACTGGGTGCCCGGTTCGCATGCTTCGACCTTCGGCGGCAATCCCGTCTCCATCGCCGCGGCCCTTGCGACCATGGATATCATCGAGCGCGAGGCGATGGGCAACGCAGCCCGCGTGGGCGAAGTGATGCTCGAGCGCCTGCGCGGCTGGGTCAAAACCCATCCGCTCGTCGGCGACGTCCGCGGCCGCGGCCTGATGATCGGCGTCGAGCTGGTGAAGGATAAGGCCACGCGCGAGCCCGCCGCCGAGTTGCGCGATCGCGTGGAAACCCTCGCCTTCGAGCGCGGCCTCATGATCCTTGGCTGCGGCGCAACCTCGCTGCGCCTCTCGCCTCCGCTCGTCGTCACCGAACAGGA
>JASIJX010000102.1 GCA_030049955.1 Acidobacteriaceae bacterium | reverse complement strand
TATTCCGTGCGATCGGGGCGAAGCACGTCGCCGATGTCGCGTGGGCGCTAGCGAAGGAAGTGGGAGGTCGATCATCCAGCGCACTGTGCGGACGCTCGAAGTTGTAATGGTCGCGCCACTGCGCCAGCCTCTCTCGTGCAGGGAACCGAACCACTCCACGTTCAGACGGCCAAAAATCCACGCTTACTGGTTCCGTGCGGTAGTTCCGGAGAAAGCTGGTTCGTCCACCTGGATCTGACGGTCGCCTTTAACATTGGTGAGCGTTTGCAATATCCCGCTAGGCCATTGGATTTCGATGCGGTCAGCCACCGTGCAATCGCCCAATCCAAAATGAACGCGAGGATCGCTCGAGGAAAGATAGCCGCTCGAAGTTGTGGCCGTAACCCATTGTGAACCATGCGCAGTGGTCAGCTTTACCACTGCGCCGATGCCGTCGCGGTTACTCTTGTGACCGGTGAGATGCAAGGTGATCCAGTGATTTTTAGTAGCCGTCTCGTTGTGCAAGATATGCAGTGGGCCGCCATTCGTGCTGACTACGGCGTCGATTCGGCCGTCATTATCGATGTCTCCAATGGCCATACCGCGGCCTACCCATGCTTCATGAAAGACGTCACCGGAGATCGAGGACACATTCACAAAACGCTTGCCCGTATTTCGCACCAGCATCATCGGTTCCTTATAATGTAGACTCGGATTGCTCTTCTCTATCGTATCCAGGTCGTGCCCCTGCGCGATCAGCAAGTCCTTCCAACCGTCGTTATCGTAATCAAGAAAACGCACGCTCCAACCCGAGTGGAACATCGTCATGCTGCCGAATCCCGAGGACAAAACCGAACTGTTGAAGGTACCGTCTCCCGCATTTTCATAGAGAGCATATTGCTGGAGGGCCAGATCCGTAATCACGAGATCAGGCCAGCCATCGTTGTTGTAGTCGGCAAAGTCCACGCCCATGCCAGCGTAGGTTTTCCCCGCATCGTTAACCGACACTCCGCTCTCAAGGCCAACCTCTTCGAATGTCCCATCCTTTTTCTGGTGAAAAAGGAACTCCGGCCAGGAGTCGTTCGCGACGAGCAAATCGATACGTCCATCACGGTCGTAATCGGCAATGGAAATTCCCAGGGCTTTTGCAGGCTTGTTGAGGCCCAGCTTGGCTGCTTCTTCAGTGAAGGTGCCGTCTCCATTGTTGTGATACACCAGCATGGTGATCGGAGGAAAGTTGTCCGGATGGCAAATGCCGCGATTATCGGGCGGGCCACACCATATATCTTCCCAATCCCACTTAACATAGCGATCCACCACGAGGTCGAGCAGGCCGTCGTTATCCAAATCCACCCATGCGGCCGAGGTGGACCAACCGCCACCGGCCACTCCAGCCTTCTTTGTTACATCGGTAAAAGTACAGTTGCCATTGTTATGGTATAACCGGTTGCCGCCATAGCCTGTGACGAAGACATCCTCATAGCCATCGTTGTCGTAATCGCCGACAGCGACACCCATGTCGTAGCCGACCCCTTTGAGCCCCGACTTCTCGGTAATATCCTCAAACGTTCCATCAGGCTTCTGGTGGTACAGGCGATTCCAGTACTTGGGCCCCGTCTTTTGCGGGATAAAGCCTTTGGGCGCGGGGTCGGGGTAGGGTGCACCATTGACAGCATAGATATCCAGGCGGCCATCGTTGTCGCAATCGAAAAGTGCGACTCCCGACCCCATGGTATCCATAAGGTATTTGCGCGAGGTGTGTGGCGCCTGGTGCAAAAAATGCACGCCTGCCTTCTCCGTGATATCGACAAAGCGTCCGGGAACCGCGGATTCCGGTTCGGACCGGGCCGGCGCTTGCGATCGGGACGCGGGGGATTGGGTGAGCGCTGGTGTGATCGAAATAAAGTAGAGGAGAAGCGAGCTGAGTAGTAGGACAGCTACATACCGGTGCCAAGGCGTCATAGTTTGCCCCGAGACGAATTGACGCCATCCGGACAAGGAAACACCTGTGCGTCCGCTGTAACTGCAAGCTCGACTTCATTCACGCTGGCCATGGCGATTTCAGCGAGCGCAGACCCCTTCGACGGGTTTACGACTTGCTCGGTTGAGGCCATGATCGGCTACCCCCAATGAGGTTTGGTAAGGGCCTTGCCAGAAATTCTTGGACTATCGCGCTAAGTTCGGTCGTGATGGGAATACCTCAATAGCCATGGCCAGGTTCTGTGATGATGAGCTTAAGACTGTCAGCGGTGCGTGCTCGCGAATAATCGATATAGAGGAGGCCGCGGGCATGCCGCTACCGTTGCCGATGTAAGAACACTTTCCGAAACGTGTTTCATGGGTTCAATCATATCTGCTCGCGTTTCTTGGTCCCCGGCAATTTGTCTGCCAACAATTGCATTGCGAGTCAAAGCTGCCGGTTAGGGGACACAAACTACGGGTGAAAGAGATCCTTCAGCACCAACTGATTCTCGCGCGCAACGGGGTTGACGAGGGCCACCGGATCGCTCATCAGCGACTCGGCCAGCGGGCTGACGTCTCGGTCCATTTGCTGTCTCCACACGAGATCGTATTGAAAATCCATTACACCGGTGCTGTTCATGGGAACATTGGTGAACCAGGTGTTGTTATAGATCATGGACCAGAGGCGGTTTGTATGCGGGGGGGCGGCGGCGAGCCTTGACCAGACGTTGGGAGCGCCAAGGGATAGAACGGGAGCGTCGCGTGTGACCCAGAGCCAATGGCCTTGTGGGGCGGCGTAGTGCGCCCAGCCGTCGATCGCGAAATAGTCGCGGCATGTGCCAGGTATCTGGTCCTCATACGGCACGAACGGCATTCCACCTTCGCTGAGTTGCGGCAGAAGGTCCTGAGCGACAGGAAGCTGGAATTGAAGGTAAAAGATCTCCGGATCGTCAGAGGATTTTCTGTCGAAGCGAACATCGAGCCGGGCGCGCGGCTCGCTCTTCCAGACCTCGAGGCGGCGCACCAGCCAGTTGAGGCTGGGATGCGTGAACTCCTGCGTGTAGACGACGGTATAGGGAGTTTCCTCCATCCTGACGGGGCCGGCGACGGCTGAGGGGATCTCCTCCAGATAGCGTCGTTGCAGATCGGCGCGCTCTGTCGCGTCCTTGGCCTCTCCAATGGAGACAAAAGCTTCTCGGGCTTTTGGCCCTTTGACACGCACGGAAAGAAAGTCGCCCATCGGGCCTTGAAACAGGGGCAAGGTCATGCCGGGCCATTGCAGGAAGGTGGGCCAGCCCTGTGCGTCGAACTGCGCGGTGAACGCGACGGGAGTGGGAGCCTGAGGGGCGGCTTTGGCCGCATCGAGTTCGAAGACGCGGAAGGAGTTGGCATCCAAGTGGTCCACCCAGAAGCGGGTCATTTCGCGCGGGAAGTCGTCCAGATAGGGAATCTCTTCGAAGCCCTTCAGCGGGGCTTGATGGACGGTGTAACCGGCGGGGTCGGTGGGGGCCACGACCTCCAGCGGAATGCTCTCCCCCGAGTTCTTGTCGCGCGCCGATTGGAATTGGCCGCGCAGGGTCATGGTGGGCGCCGTGACCCAGCCGCCGAGAGGCGCGCCGGTGGGATTGATGACGTAGAATCCCTCGGGCTGGGGATAGAATTCAGTGCGGGCGCGCTGGGAGAAGAGCCATGCGGCGCGAGCATTGGAGCGCAGAGCCAACAGAGCCTTCTCGTCCCACTGACCGATTGTGTCGAAGCTATCCGGCAAGCTTTCGCTGTATGCCGCCCCGAAAGTGTGCTCTTCAAAGAGCGCAAGATCGGCGAGGATGTCGTTGGTAGTGGCCTCGGCGTTGGCGTCCATGGGGCCGAAGACGGGCGAAGCGGCGGCGTGGAGGAATCGCTTGGCGCAACGGCTGGCCGCGAGTTCACGGGGCGCGGCAACCGGACCGTTAGACCACCAGTCCGGCCACACTCCCTCATACTCCGGGATGCGGTCGCCGATCTCTTTTTCGAGGGTCTCCATGGCTTCCGATGCGGTGACCAGTCGCAATTCCGGCTGCAACTTGAGACGGTTCCAGGTGGCGACGAATTCGCTGATGGAAACAAATGGCACCTCGTCGTCGCCGCGCCACTGATTCTGAAAGATCGCGAGCAGGCGGTCGCCGATGATTCCGCGCTGTTCGAGCACAGTTAGGCCTTTGAGGCAGTGGTCGTGAGCGGAGCGGACTGAGGCCTCGTCAGCGGCCAGCATCTCTCCGGGTCGCGGCGGGCGAAAGGCCAGATCGGAGGCGGCTGGCGAGTCGCCGACCCTCCATCCTCCTTGGGGCAACAACAAGCCGCTGGCTTGCCAGTAGCCGTCGGCAATATAGACGAATGTGCGGCGGCCGTCGGGGAGCTTCCACCAGAAAGCCTTGGGTGCGGGAAACGGCGGGCCGCCGTTGGTAGGGTTCATACCCATCAGGAGGCGGTGAATGCCGCGGTTGGCCAGCGCGGTGACTCCGGCGCGCGACGCTCCGTTCACGTCGTCCTGAATGGCCAGGGAGATATGGAGACTGTTCCAGAGATCGGGCGGCACCCAGTTGACCACGCGCTTCCACTCGTCGGCATTTTCGAACGGCAGCGTGTTAAAGGGCATAGCGCCGACATCCATCTGTCCATTGCGAATCTCGCGTAACAGCTCCTGACGGCGCTCCGGAGAGGCCTTTTGCCACCACGCCAAGACAGGGATGAGCGATTCGGCTGTCCAGTGGAAGCGGTTCTCGACCGGCTCGTTAGCTGTCGCGAGTGCGGCGTCGAGGGCGACGTCGAGGTAGCGGCGCTGAAGCTCGTTGATCACCAGGTAAGGCTGATCGGTAAAACCAACGTCGAGGTGACTCAACATCACGATGTCGATATGTTCGATCTTGCCGGCCTGTCCTTGTTGGGCGGCCAGTAGCGGGTGGGCCGCAAAAGGCGAAAGGCCCGGTAAGGCCAGCGCCGCGGTACCGATCGAGCCAAACTTAAGAAGGTCGCGGCGGCTCAGCTGCCCCCGATTTCTATGCAATAACATACTTATTCCCCGTTCTCGGTTAAGATAAAGCTCGGCGGGGTGCTCCAGATACCGCACTAAGCGACGACCACCCTGTTGAAGTAGTTATGTGCCCGAATGAGCTGACAAGTTGGTAAATGTTTTGCTTGATCGGTTCCAATTCAAGCTCGGGGTTCTAGTAATGCCCATTACCTCTTCGATAGAACTTGTCTGATTTCTTCCGAGCGCAGTAGAACATTTGTCAGAGTAACAATTTCTCCCGGCGCTATAGTAAGTGAATTGTCGCGAGGAGCCGCGCTAATTGTGTTTGCATGATAAGCATCGACAGTTTCCACAATCCGAAACTTTCCCGGCATACCTGACCAGTCAACCTGCTTTGGGCGAGATGATCGATTGAGTATGATCATCGTCTGGCCAAGCTTGGGTGTTGAAAAGGCAGTGACAAGCAAATCTGGGTCAGTGCTTTTTGCGCCTACGCGAACCATTCCTTCGGGCAAGCGGCGCGAGAAAGCTGTGAAGGTCCGTAAGGAATAGCCTGCGGGCACAGGTGCGAACGACTGGCTGCGATCCACCAGGAATAGTGAGCGAGTGGGGCCGAAGGAGGGTTCTTCTGTATCGAGCAGAAGCCAGCAATAGGCTAACAACTTGGCGTCCATGCTGGTCAGCAGCTTATGGTAGAGCTCAGCCTGCGCAAATGATACCTTGTAGCTGTCGATGGTCTGGTAACGGGGGCTGTTGATTGCGAGTTCAGTAGCAAGAAAGGGCTTGTTGCCAACTTGGTCCTTCCATTGCGCAATCAGTGGGTTCATCCCATCCGGATCGCCGAAGTTATGCTGGTAGTCGTAAATATGAGTGGCTGAGTAGTCTATCATTGCCCAGACTTTAGGATTGATGTGCAGCGCCTTCGCCGACGAGATTCCAGTGGCGAGATAACTTGCATCCGGCATGTGAATTTTCACAGAGCGGAAGCCCGCAGCATCAAGCGCATTGCGCAGGTGCGTAATCATATTGATCCATGTGTTTGGATCCTGGATCACTTCATTCTGCACGCCGACGATCTCCGGTGGCCGCCCGCTTCGTGCCTGTGCCTGCCTGCAGTATCCTACGACTGCACGCGCGTACTCTTCTGCATTGACCTGCTTTGTGCCAGGCGTCTGCACCCATGGCGGGAGCGTCCAGAACTCAAAGAGAACGTGGCCGCCCATTTCATGAATGCGGCGTGAATAGGTAAAGTTGCTGGTCTCACCGTTAGGAAAGTTATCACCATAATAATGAGGCCTGGCGTCTGCCAGGTTGTCGAAATTGCTCAGGTCCGGCTTCAGTTCAACGCCAGTGGGGTACTCGCGCTGGACCAGAAGATTGTTCTCCTTCAATAGCTGAAACCACCGTTCCTGCGAATCTCTGGACATCATGAAATATGTCGGGAAGCTGACGATACCGCCAAAGCCGTAGATGCTCTGATGAATTTCGTGTGGATCGACGGTCACATGCACCTTGTCAGCCTCGGGGCGCTCAATAGTGAGATGCAAATCGCCCGTTGCGCCCGCGGGAGCAGAGACATCGATCTGGTGACGGTCAAGGTCGAGCAGACACTCCTGCCGGATGATCTCCTGGCCATTAACGCTTAGCACCGCCTGCATCTCTTTCAATGCGAGTGAAATGCTGTGTGGATCGTTGGACAGCTCCTTCGAAGTTTCCATCCATGTCTTACTGGGGTAGCGTTGCGTTGGCGGATTGTCGGCATTGAGCGCAAAGGAATCGTAGTAGCGCTGCGTCAGCGTCAGCTTGCGACCCGTGAGAGTGACAGTAATGCCTCCACGTGGGCCCGTGAAAATCCACTGGAGTGTGGTCCCGGGACTCAGTGGTCTATCGAGCCTCAGGTCGCGCACGAAGAACGTAGGCAAAAACTCCTTCTCGAAATGCCGCGGCAACTGCAGATTTCCACCCCACACCATTGTGCGCGGAGCAGAAAGGTGTACAGTGAAGTCGTCCATCCGCTCCATTGTGGCAGGCACTCCACTGTCTTGAGCATGGATGGTGGCAGCGAGCAATAGGGCAAAGGAAAGACAGACGAGGTTCTTCATACGCGTTCTCCGGGACCGGTTAACGATGCGCAGTAGAAAGCGAGCAACGGAATGCAACTGATGCCGATAAGGACTGGCTTATACGAGACATGGTCGATCAGTGCACCCACCAACAGCATGACGACGATGCTTCCGCAGCCGGCGGCTGTTCCGGTCAGACCGGTCACCATGGCAATTTCGTGTTCATGAAATAAGTCCGTCGGCAGCGCGAGGACATTGGTCGCCCAGCAGCCATAGGCAAATGTGACGAGACTGAATGCTCCCAGTACCAGTACGGAGGAGGCGAGATACGAAACACCAACGCCGGACAGCATAATGACGGCCGCCACTGCCATGACTCGCAGGCGTGCGGAACGTGCTGGCAGGCCTGCTGCCAACAGATGTCCAGAGAGATAGCCGCCAGTCAAATTACCAAGGCCAGCGGTAACAAAAGGCAACCAGGCCGTAGCACCGATCCGGTTCATCGAGAAGTGGCGCGACCGGGCGAGATAGTCCGGCAACCAGAAAACGAAGAAAAACCAAAATGGGTCGGCCAGGAAACGCGCGCTCATCAGAGCACAGACATCGCGCCTCCTTATCGTGTTCAACCAGCTTTGCAGGCGGGGCGAGGTTGCGGGGACAGCTGGGGCGGATTGCGGCGTTTGCGGGAAAAGGAGGAGCCAGGGAACAATCCAAAGAATTCCGAGCACTCCGCCAACCGCAAAGGCAACGCGCCAGGAAAAGCGGAGCGTGAGCGCTGTAATGACAATCGGAGCTGCCACGGCCCCGGCGGCCGAGCCGCAGTTGAATACAGCTATGGAAAAGCCTCGCTCTCGCGGGGCAAACCATTGCTGCGTTGCTTTGACCGAGGCGGGCCAGTTGGCCGACTCGCCTACTCCCATCAGAAAGAGGAACATGCCAAGCTGAAAAGGGCCGCGAGCAATGGAAGCGAGCAATCCCGCGCCTGACCACCACAACATGGCGATAAGCAGGCCGCTCCGCGCACCCAACGTATCGACCACCTTCCCAGCAAATGCTTGCAGCACCGTATACCCCACCAGAAATGCAGCGAGCAGATGTGAATACGCGGTGGCTGTGAGGTGGTACTGTAGTTGCAGTACAGGCGAAACGATCGACAGTGTCTGGCGATCTAGGTAGTTCAAGAATGTGGCTGCGAAGAGTAGGCCGCAGATGGCCCAGCGCCTGCTGGAAGCTCTGATCGGTTGGGTAGCCAGGAAAGCCTCAGAAGCCAATGCTGGCTCCCCCATCGACAGGTAACGTCACGCCGGTCACAAACTTTGCGGCTTCAGACGAGAGATATACGGCAGCATGGGCAACATCCTCCGGTTCGCCGAAATGGCCAAGTGGCGTGCGCTCCAAGATCCGGCTCTGGCGGCGCGGATCGTTGTCCAAAGCCTTCCGCAGCATCGGCGTTTGAATCCAACCGGGAGCGATGCCGTTCACACGGATGCCTTGCGGAGACAGTTCTACGGCAAGCGAACGAATCATGCCAAGGTACGCGCTTTTGGCCGCTGAATAGGCTACGACCTGCGGCATGCCAATCAGCGCCGTCATCGAGGAGACGAATAGAATCGACCCTTTTCTTTTCTCCAGCATGCAAGGCAATACAGCACGCGTCAGTGCGAAGGCTCCTTGGACATGCGTGGCCCAGACCGAAGCGAACTCGTCTACAGAGGTGTCAAGGGCCGCCTTTTTAAGATGAATCCCGGCGTTATTTACCAGAGCCGTGATGGGCCCGAATCGCGCAGTTCCGTGGGCGAGCCGTTCTTCAATTTTGTCGGTCTGATTCAGGTCCAGCACGATTGGCTGTGCGGAATCGCCGAGCTTTTCTGCAGCTGATACTAGGGTCTCTTCGTGGCGACCAGCGATGATTACCTTTGCGCCAGCCTGCACCATAGCCTTGGCGATGCCAAAACCAAGACCTGTGCCGCCACCGCTGATCAATGCTACCTGATCCGTGAGGTGAAAAAGTTTCATTTGCTCTACTTGTTCGTTCAAAAGCGGCATCCTTGTTTGAGAGAAGGTACGTTCTGATGTTTGTACATAATGAAGTATTCACGGTGACAGAGCAGTTCCGGCTTGGTTGGTTCACCTGCGGCGACCCGAGCTACGAGTCGCTCCAATTCTCCCGCTGATTCGTCCAGCGTTCGTGTGCCCTTCAGCACAGGGGACGCATCGAAATCCATATCTTCGGGCATACTCGCGAAGGTCCGTTCATTGCCTGTGATTTTTATCAGCGGTGCCACAGGGCTGCCAATTACAGATCCGCGTCCCGTGACGAACAGAACGATCTGGGCTCCCACTGAGATAAGGTCCATGATGCCTTCGGTGTCATTCGGATTTGTATAGCCGAACTGCATAAAGTGTTCATCCGGAACCGAATCCAGCATCCACAGCCCGGCATGGGAAGGCTTCTCGGAGACGCGAATCACACCTTGAATTGGTCTGCTTCCGCTCTTGGCTAACGCGCCCATGCTCTTTTCTTCGATGGTAGTGAGGCCGCCCGCAAAGTTGCCCGGAGAAACAGAGTACTGCTGCACCGATTTGCAGTACGCGTCGGCCTTGTCATACGTCTTGCCCAGCATCTCGGCTACCGTCGGTGTCGCCGCGCGTGTCAGCAGGACCTCGCGCAAACCGATCATCTCCACAATCTCTTCGAAAACTGCTGTGCCGCCCTGATCCACCAGGCGATCGAAAAAGCGCCCCACCACTGGATTGCCGGCCAACCCGGAGGTTCCATCCGAGCCGCCGCATTCGCATCCTATCGTCAGGTCGCTCCATCCGAGAGGAACGCGCTCTGCCTGTGCCTCCATGCGCTGACGCAGCGAGGAGACTAGCGCCTTGCCATGCACGATGCTTGCGCGTGTGCCTCCATGCTCCTGGATGTAGAACCACTCGGATGGGCGATGCGAGCGCTTTACTGCTTCAGCAATTGCGGCCGGCCGGGTATATTCGCATCCCAGACCCACGGCCAGCACCGCACCCACATTCGGATGCTGCGCGAGCGCCAGTAGCAGGCGCACCGCATAAGCGTTGTCGTAACAGCCGGGGAAGCCAATTACGTGTACATCCGGCTCGTGAGCCGCGATTGCGTGCGCGACATGTTGCGCACACTCAACGGTATAGATAACGAGCACAAGGTTCCGTATCCCCTTACGACCATCGGCACGTTGATAACCTTGCCAGGGCTTGCTATTCATAAAGAATGTCGCCCGATTGCCCGGTGTAAAGATCAAATCCATTTGAACGTTCGTCGAGTTGGCTGCGGCAATTGTGCAGATGCACCCATTGGCCAGGCTCGATCGTTTGTGTCGCCGTCCCAATCGAGATGCCGTATTTAATCACCGGGTCACGCTCCTTCATCGCGACGATTGCTATCTTGTGTCCCATCGCTATAGCTTCGACGGCGCGTACAATCTGGGAGGTTCCAACAATCTGCACATCCCCCGCTGGAGCGTCGGCGAGCATGGTGGCTACGGTATCGGCTGGATTTAATTGAAACGCACGCATCGTCAGATCACAAAATCCCGTACTTGCCAAAGGCTTCAGTGCTGGAAGCGCCAGCTTCAATCTCAGCGCGCACCAGCTTCTCTCCACGGGCTTTTTCCAAGGCACGCTCAATGACTTCGGTTTCCAAGCGTTTTGGAACTATCACGACGCCATCGAGATCACCAAAGACCAGGTCGCCTGCATCGATCCTCACCTCGCCGATCTCAATAGTGCATCGAAAATCCACGACACTACTGCGCACCGCCGCGTCTTGTGCATAGCGACCACGGCTGAAGACCGGCCAACCCTGTTCCAGAACCTTGGGCGTATCCCTGTGGAATCCGTCGACTACAGCTCCAGCTCCGCCGCGCACTCTCGCCGTTGCGGTGAGGATCTCTCCCCACGCGGCACAGCGCAGAGTCCCGCCGGTAGCCAGGTAAACTTCCCCCGGCAAGATTTGATCCAGGGCATCGGTGAGCCTGCCGAAGGGTGTCGGTTGGGGACCCCATACGTCCGCGATCTGAACCGGCATGGCACGGCCGGCTACCTTCATCTCGGGCGTAATCGGTTGAATTGTCTGGGGTAGAAACCTGTGCCACTCCCCCATTACATCCAAAATATCTCCGACTACGGGTGTGTAGAGAACGCCCTTCATCAGCTCGAATAGTTCAAAGTCGTTCGTCCATTCCATAACCCGTTGTTGACAATACCCTATAACGGTCATATTGCCAAACGGTAAGATCGTATGTTTCAATAGGCGCAACCGATGGATCTTCAGCAACTTCGTGTCTTTCGAGCGGCGGCAGAGGCAAATAGCTTTACACGAGCTAGCGAGACACTTGATCTTTCTCAATCGACCGTTAGTCAGCATATTAAGCAACTTGAAGATGAGCTCGGCTGCTCTTTGTTTCTCCGCGCAGGGAAGAGAGTCTACCTCAGCGAAGCCGGGAAGATCCTCAAACACTATGCTGAAAAAATCTTGACGGAACTGAAGAACGCGGAATTGTCGATCCGAGAACTGAGTGAAATCAAGCGAGGAACGATCAAATTTGGTGTGGGGGCGGCAACGCTGACCTACCAGTTGCCAGGGATATTAGGGGAGTATAGGCGTCGCTATCCTCAGATCGAGCTTATTGTAACTACTGGGACTACAGAGACGTTGCTTGAATTGGTCGCATCACAAGCTCTTGACTTGGCCATCGTTATGGACGTGCAAAAGTCATCGGGTAATCTCCAGATGACACCGCTGCAGCCGGAAGAGTTGGTAGTAATTATCAATGCCGAGCATGCACTCGCCCGAAAGAGCTTGCTGGACGCTAGGGATCTTCTTGCGTTGCCTTTCATTCTTTATGAAGATCACACGATTATGCAAAAGACAATTCAAGCCTATTTCCGCGCAATGGATGTGGAACCCGAGATCATAATGGAACTAGAGAATATTGAGGCAATTAAAAGCTTGGTGAGTGCAGGACTCGGCGCTTCAATCATTCCATCTTGCAGCGTGGCCAAATCGTATGAGAACCCACTGCTGCGCGTCCTCCGGGTGCGCGAGCACTCAATGGAGAGGAAATTAGCGCTTGCGACTCTTAATGCAGAACTCCTTCCTGTAGCTATCGAAAAGTTTGCTGCCCAGATCATCCGCAACTTACCCCCTCTTCCCTCCAGAACACTATCGGAGCCTCGTTGATTATTGGAATCTCCGATGGAAACCTCCGTCGCAGCCTATAGGTTTTCTGAGCATCTTTGGCTACTGTGTTCTTCGCAAGGATTTTGCGAGGAGAACACATATGTTCGTTCAGCCTTTGGCTACGGCGGAACCCTTCGAGTGTGCGGGTATTTCGTTTCGCATGGTATTGCCTCGAAATCATACCCGATCTGTCGAAATAGTGTGGGAACGCCTCGAACCTGGAGTTTCGACACCTTTCGATAAGCACGCCAATTTTGATCAGGTCTTCCTGGTGCTCAAGGGTGCAGGCGAGGTCACAATCGGCGCAGAAACTGAAACCATTGCAGCCATGGACACCGTGTTTGTCCCCAAGGGTTCGGTTCATAGCGTGCGCTGCACGTCGGACGATGGCCTTGAGTACATTTTTATAAATGTTTGGCCCGGCGTGATACCGAACACAGAGGCAGATTGGCGTCGTGTCTACTCGCAGATTAACGATCGCCGCGTCGCTGAGTCTAGTGTAGTCCGCCATAAATAGACTCATTCATGCTCATCTCATACGCGGGGTGACCTGACATGCTTGTAGCGCCATCGATTGAATTGAGTTCCGAATCACGGCTCGCATTGGAGAAGCTGTCTCGCCGGCGCACCACGGCGGTGCGTGTGGCACTGCAGAGTCGCATCGTTTCGCTGGCCGCCGACGGGATGGGGAACAAGGAGATTGCCCAGCGGTTGGCTGTGGCGCCGCGCATGGAGGCTCTTTGGCGGGGCCGCTTCATCGAACTGGCATTGAGGGTCTGATGAAGGATGCTCCCCGGTCGGCAGCTCTTGACGTTGACACCAGTTTCCCCAGCCGGCGTGTGACACACGTGCTGGGCAGAGCTATCGAGCGATTCGGTAAGCCGTAAACGATTCGCTGTGATAATGGCCCCGAATTGTGCAGTCGCCACTTCCTGGCCTGGGAGATCGAAAGGAAGATCGATGTGCTGCATATCCGGCCGGGCAAACCTACCGAAAACGCCTACGTGGAAAGCTTCCACGGCGACATCGTGGACCCAGTACATATGCACAGACACAGTGAACAGCACCGGCGACCTGTTCTTTGCCGTGGGTTCGGGGACCGATTCGGGAGGCGCTTATACCAACTTCGATTCCGCGTCTCTGACGCTGAATTGACGCTGCGCTGAGCTGTTCATTCGTTCCGGTTCCAGCAAGCGCCAGCCAGGGCAGGCGCTCGCTGGGAAATGTTCCAGTAGGGAAGCCCTGAGGAAACATAACCCGATTATCTTATCGAGGAGGAACACGATGACGTACGCGTTTTTAGGCAAGCGGAACCGCACCGTAGACAGCCTGCGGAGGGTATCGGCTTCAAATCCTTCTACACGCAACCTGAATAAACTACCCGGAATCGCCGGCTTACTGGCCTTTCGGCGCTCGATCGCAAGGAGACTCATGCATCCATTGGCAGGCTTTGGCTGCCGACTAGGATGGGTATCCGCGGCGGCTCTGCTGGTTCTGTGCGGCATGGCGGCGGTAGCAAGCGCGACAACCTACCCCAGCAGCACGACCTATTACATCGCTACTTCCAGCTGCAGCGACAGCAACCCCGGCACCAGTTCAAGCTCGCCGTGGTGCGATTTCACCCCTGTCAACGGTAACACCTTCAGCGCGGGCGACAGTATTCTGTTGGCCGCGGGGGATAGCTGGTCGGGTGAAATGACGCCGCTGGGCAG
>JASIJX010000101.1 GCA_030049955.1 Acidobacteriaceae bacterium | reverse complement strand
GGCGGCGCAACACTCGTCGTTCAGGCAGCCGGCGGCGCCAGCGATCAGCCCATCGTCTTCGCCGTCGATGCAAGCAGCACCATGCAAGGCAGCTTCTCAACCAGTACGGTCAGCGGCGCCACATCAACGGCCACGCTCACGCTTCCCGCGCAGACCGCTACTACCGGCACAATCGTGATTGATGCTACGCAGCCCGGCAACGCCAACTACTCCGCAGCCGCACAGGTGCAGGAGACCATCAACGTGCTCGCGGCGCTTCCCACGCAAACCATCACCTTCAACAACCCCGGCACACAGGTCACGGGCACGCCGCTTACTCTTGCGGCAACCGCCAGTTCCGGCTTCCCGGTCAGCTACACGGCGACTCCCTCGAGCGTCTGCACGGTCGCGCAGTCGGGTACCACCTGGTCGGCGACGTTCGTTGCCACCGGCACCTGCTCGATCACCGCCTCGCAGCCCGGCGACAACCAGTACTACGCCGCTGCGCCGAGTATCACGCAGAGCTTCACCGTGAATCCCAAAGGCCAGGTTCCCGCAATGGCCCTGGACTTTTCCTCGTCCACAATCAACCTGCAACCTGGAACCAACGGCATTACGCAGTTGACCATCAGTTCCACCAACAACTTCACCGGGCAAGTGTCGTTCGCCTGTTCCGGTCTGCCGTCCGGCGACACCTGCACCTTCAATCCCAATCCAATCACCGTCGCAGCCGGCGGATCGGCGACGACCACCCTCACCGTTACCTCGTCGTCAACGGCCGCGCTTCACCGCCAACCGCGGCCGTTCTACCCAGTGGCCACCTTTGCTGTCGCGCTCTGCCTGCTCGGATTCCGCAGACGCAACCGGCTCTACATGCTCCTGCTCGTGGCCATCAGCGTCATCGGCTTCGGGCTCCTCAGCGGATGCGGCGGCAGCTCGACCACTTCGTCCACCACCCAGGTCACGTCCACCAACGTCACCGTCACCGCAACTTCGGGTTCGGTGCAACAGAGCACCACCCTCACGATCCTGGTGCAATAAAACGTGTTCACTTGGATCTATGTCAGATCGGGGCCTCTCCAGTGCGGAGGGGCCTCGAACGTAAGCCGACACATAAGAAGCCGCGTAAGCTGATTCTCCGCACCTGTTGAAGAGGACCTCTGAAAACCATGAAGAATATCTTCCGTTCCCTGCTTCTCCCGGTCGTGTTCATCGCGAGTCTCTCGATTGCCGCCTGCGGCGGTGGCGGAGCCAGCAGTTCCACCGGCAGCAGCGGTGGAAGCGGAGGCAGCGGCGGTTCCACCACGCCGCAAAAGGCCACGCCGACTGTCACTGTCACGCCCAGTTCCTCCGCCATCACGGTCGCGCAGCCGCTCAACGTCACCGTCACAGTCGGCGGCGGGGCCACCACGCCCACCGGCAGTGTGGTGCTGACAGCCGGTAGTTACACATCGTCCCCGACCACGCTCTCCAACGGCAGCGCCGTCATCACCATTCCCGCCAACACGCTCGCAGTCGGCGCCGTCAACCTCGGCGCGGCGTACACGCCCGACACCAACAGTTCCTCTACCTTCAACAGCGGCAGTTCCCCATCAACCTCTATCCTCGTCAAGCCGCTCACTGCTCCCAGCATCACCGTCACGCCCTCAGCCGCCGGCATCGGCGTCGGGCAGTCACTTGGCGTCACCGTCGCGGTCAGCGGCGGCAGCGGCAATCCCACGCCCACCGGCAGCGTAGTGCTGTCCGGCGGTGGTTACACATCTTCAGCTGCCACGCTTTCCAACGGCAGCGCATCATTCACCATCTCCGCCAACACTTTCGCCGTCGGCTCCGTCACGCTTACTGCCACCTATACGCCAGATACGACGAGTTCCGTGTTCTACGCCGTCGCTACAGGAGCGGGCTCGGTTGCGGTGGAGGCTGGGGGGACGATCACCAGCTTTACCGCGAATCCAACGACCATAGTAGCGGGCGGCAGTGGGACGCAGTTGACTGCAGTGTTCAGCGACGGAACCGGCGTGATCACGCCTGGCGCAAGCGGCGGCACCACCGGCAGCATCCCCGTAACCAGCGGGACGGCGGTGACGGTGAACCCGATACTGACCACCACCTACACGCTCACGGTGACGCCAACGGTCGGGGCCCCTGCCACGCAAACCCTCACGCTCACAGTCGATCCGTCGGTCTCGGTGTGCATGTCGGCCTCATGCAGCGGGCCCGCGATCAGCAGCCTGCTCCTGGGCATGAACCTGGCAGTCTGGTATGACATGGGCAACGCCAGCTCGATCGTGCCTGCCTTCGAGAGCGCCGGCATCACGGCTCTGCGCTGGCCGGGCGGATCGACATCAGACGATTACCACTGGAACGGCGGCAATGCGAATCCACCGAACGGCACGGCGCCCGTGCCTTCGACATGCGGGGGTGCATACCAAGATCCAGACACCGACTATCTGAACTTCATCAATGACCTCGAACTCGCAGATTCCAGCCTTCCCCACGGCGGGTACGATGTCGCGCTGACGGCCGACTACGGCACCAACCCGGCCTGCAGCGGCGGAGGCGACCCGAACGAAGCAGCCAACTGGGTACAGTACGCCTACGCAAACGGAGGCACGGTGAGCTACGTGACCGTCGGCAACGAGTCTTACGGAAGCTGGGAAGAAGACATGCACTCCGTGCAGCACGATCCTACAACGTACGCCAATGCGGTTATCGGATCGAGTGGCTACTACGACCTGATCAAGGCACAAAACTCGGCCACGAAGGTAGGCGTGGTGGTAGACGCCAATTGCACAACCGCCAACGGCTGCACAGACGGCTGGGACAGCACAGTGCTCTCCGGCGCAGCGGGTTATTACGACTTTGTCGAGTACCACTATTATCCGCAGAATCCGGGCAGTGAGAGCGACTCATTCCTGGTGAATACGGCGCCGCAGGAGTTCACCACCAACATCAACACCATCAAATCCGAGTTGTCGACAGCAGCAGAGCCCAACACGCCCATCTACGTGGGCGAGATCGGCTCGGTTTCGAGCAATCCGGGCAAGCAGAGCTGGTCGATTACGCAGGGGCTTTATGCGGGCCAGATTCTTGGCGAAGCCATGAATGATGGCGTCACCCGCCTCACCTGGTGGATCGGCTTCGGCAACTGCAACGGCGATAACGGCAATATGAGCTCTTCACTCTATGGCTGGCAGGACTTCGGCGCCTACAACGTCTTTGCCGACGGCGCTGGCGATACCGGCGGCACAAATAACTCGTCCTGCTCCTACGGCGGCAACATCGGCACCATGTCGCCCACGGCCGAGGCCTTCAATTTGGCTCAAAACGTGATCGTGGCCGGTCAGACCCCGCAGCAGACCACGGTGAACGGCGACACCACCGACGTGCGCGCCTACGCGGCCACCACCGCAGCCGGCGGGGCTGCGGTGATGCTCTTCAATAGGAACGAAACCACGGCCGAAACAGTAAGCCTATCTTTGACTAGCCTGACCAGCGGCGGCAGTGTAACAGTGACGACTTACGACAAGGAGATCTACGACCAGACAGATCCAACTTGCGCGACAGACCCCGGCTGCAGCTATAACTCCCAGCTCACCTATCCGCTGTGGGCGCCACCCGTAATGACCACTATAAGCGGCCCGGTAGCCTTGCCTCTGATGGTTACCCTGCC